>JAQVSV010000079.1 GCA_028700325.1 Elusimicrobiaceae bacterium
CGGGTCGAGTTCATTGGCGGTTGGCTCGCTGGAGATCGAAATTTGCGGTTCGGCTGGCGACATCAAAGTCCGGGGTTCGGTTTCTTCCGGCTGGTCAAACCCGGTTTTGAGTTTTTTAACGGATCCGCCGCTGTCGCAGATCGCTTCATAATCAAGCGGGATCGGGGTTTGCAGCGGCGTAACTTCCGGCCCGGCTTTTTTCAGCAGCCGCGCATCGCCTTCCCGGTAGCGGGCCAGCAGGTTTTGCAGCATTCCGTTTCCGGTTCCCTGCGCCCGGCCCGGCAGGAAATACAGCGTGTCATTCTGGCCGGCTACGGCGGTAAGGTCAAGTTTTTCTTCAAGCACATCCTGCGGGCAGCGGGTTATGTCGGCCAGCCATTGCACTTCCGGCCCGGTTACTTCGTCATACCCCTTGCGCCGGTACTGCAGTTTCGTGACTTCGTCCGGCGACATCGCGGCGAGCACCTCGTCAGGGATTGCCTCCTGCGGCAGGTAGTAGGCTTTTTCGCTGATCAGGCTGGCGTAGAAAACTTCCATGCCTGGTTCGGTTATCAGGCCGCGTTCGTCGAAAACCGGCGCGGCGTATTTGTCGGTCACGGTAAAAATGGCGCGCGGTCTGACCCCGTCGGACTCGAGTTTTTTCAGCAGCTCATTCGTGACGACCCTGATATACGCGTTAAAGCCTTCCTGCGACAGCAGCAGCCGGAACTCCGGGGCTTTCTCGCCTTTCGTCACCGTATAATTTCCGGGCAGGAATTTCAGCCGGCGCTCCAGATAATCAATAGCCCGCATGGCTTCGTATTTATGCATCAGGCGGAACGTTTCGCGGTCGGCGGGCGCGAGCGTGACGGCGGATTCGGGCAGCGCGCGGCGCAGTTTCAGTTCGGCCAGGATTTCGGTGTCGGTCGCGAGCAGCGGCTCCACCCGCCGCAGCCCTTCATTGGCGGCGGCATTGGCTGGTTCCAGCGTCAGGCCGGCCTGATAAGCGTCATGGGCGGCATTCCACTCCCTGTTTTCCTCATGATAGCGGCCCAGCCCGACCAGCGCGTTCACTTCGGTCGGGTCAATGGCGATGGCCTGACGGTAATATTCGGCGGCTTTTTCCGGCCGCGCCCGTTTCATTTCTATATCGCCCTGGCGGGAGCGGCAGTAGCCGATCATGGGCGAATCGGGCGGCAGCAGCCGCATGCCGCGTTCAAATTCCCGGTGCGCCGCGCCCAGCCTGTTCAGCAGCAGCAGAACCCCCGCGAGGCTTATGCGGGCGTTAGCGTCGCCGGGCTGGATTTGCAGGCAGGCGCGATATTTTTCCGCGGCCGCGGAATTATCCTTTGCGGTGAACAGGCGCGCGGCCGCTTTTACGCAGTTCCTGAAATCCGCTTTCTGGCGGTCGGTAAGGACGACTCTCGCGGGGGTGAAAATTATTTCTTCCGGGTTTTTGGGGTTGCGCTGAAGCTCTCGCAGCCGGTCGTGCCGGTCAAGATCCGAAAGCGAGGCATTCGTCTGTTTGCCGCGCGGCAGGTTTTCCGCCCGCTCCGCCGCGAGCGCGGCTATTTCGGGAACCGGGCAGGTTTCGGCGGCGGAGTCGTACGATTGAAGCGCCGCTTTCCGGTTGCCCAGCGCGGCATAGGCGTCGCCCACCGCCAGCGAGATCTGCGCCTGCTCCCGCGCCGTCGCTTTCCATGACGGAAGCGACGCATTGTGTTCCGCCAGCGTCAGCTCCGCCAGCGCTTTTCTGGGGTTGTTTCTCGCCAGATAGCCTCGGCCAAGCCCGTAAAGCGCGCGGAAATCCTGCGGCCTGGCCGACTTGACCCGCCGGAAATATTTAAACGCCGTCCTGTATTTGTTCTGCGCGCCGTAAGCCTGCGCCAGCAGGAGCGCGGTGTCAACGCTGTCCGGCTCCAGCGCGAGCGCCTGTTTGCAGCTGCTGACGGCTTTCTCCAGCTCATCCTCGCCGCCCAGCGCTGTGTACGCGCGGCACAGGGCGGCGCGGTATTGCGCCGTCTGCGGGAACAGTTCCGCCGAAGGTTCCAGCAGGGCCGCGGCCCGGGCCGCGTAAGCGGGGCCCATTTCGGCCAGCACCACGCCGCGCAGCCCGCGCAGCTGCGGATTGCCGGGGAACTGCTCGGTCAGCCGGGCCAGCAGGCTGTCCGCTTCCGGATAATCTTTTTTAGCCACGGCCGCGCTGACGGCAGCCAGGCCCGTCTGCAGCGCGCCGTCCTGTTCCGCGCCAAGGCCGTACGGCGCGGACAGGAGAAGCGATACCAGCAGAACAGGCGTCAGGCGGTGCATAAGGCGTTGAACTACTGCAGGATCCTCGGGATCGTCACGCCCACCTGCGACTGGTATTTGCCCTTGCGGTCGGCATAGGTGGTTGTGCACTGCTCGTCCGACTGGAAAAACAGCAGCTGGGCGATTCCTTCGTTGGAATAAATTTTCGCCGGCAGCGGCGTGGTGTTGGAAATTTCGATAGTGAGATAGCCTTCCCAGCCCGCTTCAAGCGGCGTGATGTTCACCACTATTCCGCACCGCGCGTAGGTGCTTTTGCCGATGCACAGGCCCAGCACGTCTTTCGGGATTTTGAAATATTCCACCGAGCGCGCGAGCGCGAACGAGTTCGGCGGCACTATGCAGGAATCGGCTTTGATGTCCACGAACGATCTGGGGTCGAAATTCTTGGGGTCTATCACCGGGCAGAACACGTCGGTGAACACCTTGTATTCATCAGCCACGCGGATGTCGTAGCCGTAGGAAGACGGGCCGTACGACACTTTCCCTTTCGCCACCAGATCCTCGCAGTACGGGGCGATCATGCCGTGTTCCGTCGCCATCTTCCTGATCCATTTGTCCGATTTAATCATGTACCCTCCACGCGGCGTAAAAAGCCTTTAGTTTTTGCAAACCGTTAAGTTTCACCTTGCCGTGAAACACGTCGTAATCGCGTGCCGTTATCTTGTCCAGCACCGCTTCGTATACCGCCGACATGACCGAGCAGGAAAACAGCCTTCCCCGGTCCTGCGGCGCGATGAGCGTGCGGGTTACGCGGTAATACTCTTTCGCGCGGGCCGACTCGAATTGAAGCAGCGCGCGCAGGTTCGGGGTCAGCTGCCGGTCGAGCACTTCGGCTTCGCTTACGCCGAACCGGCGCAGGTCCTCAAGCGGCAGGTAGATCCGGCCGCGCGAGGAATCGGACGCGACGTCGCGGATGATGTTGGTCAGCTGCACCGAATAGCCCATGTTTTCGCACATGGCGTCGCGGTCGGTCGCGGTATAGCCGAAAATGCTCAGGCACAGGTGCGCCACGGCCGAAGCCACGCCGAACATGTATTTTTTCAAATCATCGAATGTTTCGTAGCGGTATACGTCCAGATCAAGCGCCACGCCGTTGAGCACCAGCAGCAGATGCTCTTTTTTCAGGCCGAATTGCCTTACCGGTTCCAGCAGAGCTTTCGTGACCGGATGGGTGGGCCGGCTTTCGTACAGCCGGCCGGTTTCCTCGCGCCAGAACCGCACCAGATCGCGGGGGTTTTGTCCGCCGGGTTCATCCACGGCGTCGTCCACCGCGCGGCAGTAGCCGTAAACGGCGGACAGCGCGTCCCGCTTCTCCGTTGACAGGAACAGAAAAGCTGGTCGGAACGAGGAACCGGATTCCGGGCGTTTTGCGGTCATTTTAGATTTTACCAACAGCTATATTACAAAATTAAGCGGCCTGCCGGCGCGCTGGCGGCATAAGGCGGAGGTCGTCCGGGCCGCGTTACCCAGCAATAAACGGTTTTATCCGCGCGCGGCGCAACCGGGCTGTCCTGGAAATAAAAGCGCGGCAAGCCGGCACAAGTTCGCATCGGGCAGTTGCGTGCATGCCCGCGCAAGCGTCCGGGCAATTGCCACGCCAAAACACTTTGCCGGCGGAGGTGAGCCGGACGCCCTGCTCCTGCGAATCCGCAGAGCGCAGAAAAACGATTCGGTAATTTCTGCAATGCTTTCCCGGAAACCCGCGGAATATGTCCGGAGGACCCTTGACAGAGACTGGCATTGTCGGCAATAATAAAAACAGACAGCATGTGCTTTTTCCGGCGCGTTCAAATGAAACGAGGAGAGATGGCATGAAAAAGATTGTTATAGCAGCGATTCTGGGAATGATGTGCGGCGGCGTGTCCGCCGCGCCTGCTTCAAAAAGCTGTTCGAAATTACGGAAATGTTCGGGAGTTGTCCGGGAAATAGTAAATGGCAAATGGGAAAACACCAGCGCGGGAAAATCAATTGATATTCCGGAAGGCAAGCTTTTTTGCATGGGCGCGACATACAATAACCCCGGAGTGAAGTTTGATAACGGCGTGAGTTTCATTGTGCATGTTATCAGGAAAGAAAACCGCATACTGGCGAACCAGACGCTTGACGCCAGTATTGTCTATATGCTGGAAAGCACTTTCGTATTGTCTTCGTCCGACACGCAAAAACCGGTGATCAATTCTCTCGGTTCCATTGACTCCGGCTTTTTGGGAGCGAGCGCCATGATAGACGGGAGATATTACGACGTGGTTTGCACACAGTAACCGCGCGGACGGTTTCCGAACCGACAGCTAAAACTCCCCCGACAGAAGCCGGGGGAGTTTTGTTTAACCGCCTTTATTTGCAACTGCTGCGAAATCCTGCAGGCGTTCAGGGCCGGCTTTCCCGCACAGCCGGCCGGTTTTCCCCGTGCCGGACCCGCCCGTATTTGCCGGCTGGCCTGCCAAAAAATCGCTTGCGGCGGGTTGCCAAAGCGGATAACATATAAGTGTATAACGAGGAGATTGCATATGAGAAAGACGCTCAATCTGCTGGTTGCGGCATGGCTGTTTGCGGGGCTGGCAAACGCCGCGGCCGGCGTAAGTGATCTGGCGGGCGAAGCGACGCGCCTGTCCAACGAGGGAAAACAGGAAGAGGCGATCGCCAAATTTAACGAAGCCATCCGGCTCGCGCCTGAAAACGCGAGCCTGTATCTTAATCTGGGGCTGGTGTATCAGGGGATGGGCCGGTACGCCGACGCGGTCAGCAGCATCGAAAAAGCTATTTCTCTCGGAGAGCGCGGCGTGCGTACTTACGCGACTCTCGCGTTCGGCTACGAGGCGCTTGCCGTTTCAACCCAGCCGCCGCTTTCGCCCCGCCCGTACTGGGACAAAGCCCGCGACGCCTGGACGAAAGTGCTCTCTCTTGAAACCGACCCGGGAAAACAGCATATGGCGCGCAAGCATATTGACCGCATAGAGGACATTACCAAGTGAAAAAATATTTGCCGCTTCTGTTGCTTGCGCTGTGCGCCGGGTGTATGCCGGCTACTGTCGTCAACCCGAACTATGACCTGAAAAAAGTGAAAAGGATCGGCATGCTGCGTTTTGACTCGCATTACAGGGATCTGCAGGGCGCGGAAAACATTTTTTCAAAATATCTCATACAGCAGGGGTTCAAGATAGTTGACCGGTCGCAGATAGACAAAGTGCTGGAGGAGCAGAAAATCTCGGTGCAGGGTTACATCTCGCCCGAAACGGCCAAACAGCTGGGCCGGGTGCTGGGCGTGGACGCGCTGTTTATCGGCGAGGTTTTTTCCTACACGCCGGAGAAGAAGGACGTTTCCATGGTAGAAACCCAGAACATCTACGAAGAGCCGGTTTACACCACCAACAATGTTCGCCGGGCTGACGGGTCCTATGCGCCGGAAATCCAGCGGTCCGGCACGAAAGTTACCCGCGAAACCCGGCAGGATCCTCACGTTTACACCATTTACGCGCAGGTGGGCATAACCTGCAAGCTGGTGGATGTGGAAACCGCCGAGATAATATGGGTCGGCACCTATACCGACGAAGGCGCGAGCGCGATGATGTCGGTCGAGACGTGCGCGTCCTATCTGATTACCCAGTTGCGGCGCGACTGGAACAAGGCGATCTCCGCGGGGGTGGCAACCGGTGGCTGATAAATACCAGTCCAAACATCCGGCCGGGCCGGTCGAGCTGGAATGGATAGAGAACGCGCTGGGAGTGGCGGGGTTCGATCCGGCGCTGTCGGCGCTGGTCAGGGCGATGCCGCGCGGCATTTTCGAATTCCGGCGCGGCGCGGAAATCATAACCGAAGGCGGGCAGGACCGCGAAGTGTTCATGCTCTACCGCGGCCGTGCGGCGGTGTACCGCAGCGGCCCGGACAATAAGGAGCGGCTGCTCGGCACACTGGAACCGGGCGATATTTTCGGCGAGATCGCTTTTCTTATTGACGTTCCGCGCTCCGCCAGCGTGCGCGCCGAAACCGATTGCTCGGCGGTTGTGTTCGAGGCCGAAAGTTTCGGCCTGCTGGCGCGGGATTATCCGGCGCTGCTCGCCAGGCTCAGGAAGACCGCTTCCAGACGGATCCTGGAGCTGTTCCGCCTGTGAATTTACCATGATTTCAGAACGCACCATAGAAATGACCTGCGCGACTCGGATAACGGAACTCCTGCGCGCGGAATTCGGCGCGGAAAGCCTCGCTATCGCGCCGTCTTTCAAGCCGGGCCTGGCTTATGACGCCGCGCCGGGCGTGGGAGGGCGCGGGTTCCTGGTGCAGATGAAATGCCCGCGCACGGAAAAAAGCGGGTACCGCTACAGCATGAACGATACCGTCCAGAAAGACCGGCTGCTGAGGCTGCTGCATCTGGAGCGGCTGGGCTATCCGGTTTATTACGGGCTCGCCATGTACCACCTGTTTTCGCAGGCCGCCGCGGGCCGCGGGGAGCTGTGCGCGATGACCGCCTGGTACACTCCCAGCCAGCTGATGCCGAAAACCGGGCCGGTCGGGCGGTACGAGATCCGGTTCGATCATTCTGAAAACACCTGGAGCATACCCGGCCGCCGGCGCGAATATCTGCCGCCTCCGCTGAGTTTTAAGGATGTGCTGCGCGATTTCGCCGAAAAAGCGCGTACCGGCCGGCTGCGGGTGCTGCTTGAAAAACTTAACAGTGTCGCTTTGCGCGGCATTGAAGGAGCCGAAGGCTCTTATCTTATTGCCGGCGGCATGCCCATGCCGCCGGCCGGACCCGCCCGGACGGATTTTCTGCGCGGGCAGTTCGTGGCGGCGCTGGTCATAGCGGACGAACTGCGGGATTTTATCGGGCCGCATCAGTAGAAACCCGAAACGGAGGCGTTATGGCGCAACGTGACTGCATTGTGGCTTTTCTGGACAGGTATCTCAGGGTCGGCGCGTTTCGAGACGCTTCGCAAAACGGCCTGCAGGTGCAGGGCCGCACGACGGTGAAGCATATAGTTTTCGGAGTATCGGCGTCGCTCGAACTGTTTAAACGCGCGGCAGGCCTTGGCGCGGACATGGTGATTACGCATCACGGCCTGTTCTGGGACGGCCCCGTCCGGCTTACCGGCGGCTTGCGCGCGCGCGTGGCGCAGCTTATTAAAAATGACCTGAATTTCGCCGCCTATCATCTGCCGCTGGACGCGCACCCGGTGTGCGGCAACAACGCGCGCCTGCTAAAGCTGCTCGGCGCGCGCGCGATAAAACCGTTCGGTAGTTATCACGACACGGCGATCGGGTTCAGGGGCGAGCTGAAAACGCCCAAATCACTGGCGTCAATCGAGAAAATATTTGAAAAGGCGTTCGGGGCGGAATGCCGGACGGCGGCTTTCGGCCCGGCGAAAATCAGAACCGTAGGCGTGGTATCAGGCGGCGCCGGCGGCCTGGCGGCCGAGGCGGTAAACAGCGGGCTCGATCTTTTCATAACCGGCGAGCCGAGCGAACCCGCCTGGGAGTGGTGCCGCGAAGGCGGCGCGTCCTTCATGGCGCTGGGCCATTACAACTCGGAAAAAGCGGGCGTTATCGCGCTGGCCGAGGCGCTTGCCGGAAAATTCGGCGTTAAAACCGAATTCATTGACGTGCCGAACCCGTTTTAACTTCCAGCCTGTTCGGAAAACGAGCCGGGCGAAAGCCAGACGTGTTCCAGTTCGGCTCCGTTGCGCCCGCAGGTTTCGCGCGGCCGGACGGCCCGCGCCGGAATGCCCGCCACGAGCGTGTTTTCCGGCACGTCATGCGCGACCAGCGCGCACGCAGCCACAATGCCCTGCCGCCGGACGGTGATGCCCGGCAGCAGCATTGCGTGGGTGTAGATTTTGCAGTAATCCCCGATCACGACGGGCGCGTACGTCCGCTGCGCGTGGCGGCTTTCGTTGTGGTTGTGGGTGAAGACGACCACAAATTCCGCGAGCGCGCTGTGATTGCCGATTTGAATGCCGCCTTTTGAATCAAGAAACACGCCTTCGTTGAAAAACACGTTGTCGCCCACTTCTATATTGGGGCCGAAATTAAAGCGCACGTTGCGTTCGCAGGTGAAATCCGCGCCGCATTTTTTAAAAAGTTTTCCGGCGATCAGCCGGCGCAGCGGAATGGCGAAATTAACCGCCGAACACAGCGGGCTGCGGTCCAGCGAGTCCCACAGGAAGTGGAGGCAGCGCGTTTCCTCGGTGAAAGCGTTTGTGCCGGCGGGCAGATATTCCGGGTAAAGCCGGGCTTCGGAAAGTTCCTGCGCGCTCAGGCCGGGCACGCAGAGCAGTTCCATTATTTCCGCGGCGGTCCGGGCGGTGACTCCGGCGGTTATGAAATCGGCGATACGGGCCAGCTTCCTGTCTAAAATCGTCATCTGGACTCTCCTTGCCGCAAACGCGTTCGCGGCCGCTGCGCACAGTCTAGCAAAAATCCGCGCCGGGCGCCTGTCCCTTGTCCGGGGCCCGGTTTGTTATAATATGGACAGCGGAGGAAGCCAATGCCAAAAGCCGAAGGCCATATTTTTGAATTTTCCGGGCCGGAAACCATCCGGACCGATTTCCTTGAAACTTTCCCTTTCGACGGGAAGGATGAATATATAGCCACCGCCACGCCGGAATTCTCGGCGGTCTGCCCGTTTTCCGGCCTGCCCGACATTGCCGACCTGGTTATAGAGTATTACCCGGACGGCGGACTCTGCGTCGAACTGAAAAGCCTTAAATACTATACGGTGTCGTTCCGTAACGTGGGGCTGTACCAGGAAGGC
>JAQVSV010000080.1 GCA_028700325.1 Elusimicrobiaceae bacterium
CAGCGCGCACGTTTTTCAGGTTTTTATCCCGGTCCCATACCGCAGATTGCACCAGCGCGTCCGTTTCCAGCAATGCGGCCCGGCTTTCGCGCCCGGCGTTGTATTTCAGCCGGAGAAGCGCGGCGTTATCCTGCCGGCGCTGAAGCGTCTGTTCTGACAGCGTGAGCGAGTTCTGCGCGTACAGCAGCTGTGAAAACGCCTGTCTTAACAGATAATAAAGCTTGTTTTCAAGAAGGATATCGTCCTGCTCGACCTGGCTCAGATCAAGCCTGCTTTGCCGGATATCGGAACGGCCGGCGGGATTATACAGGGAATAGCTGGCGGTGAAACCGTAATTGTAATTTTCCTCATAACCGCCGGCCGGACTGGTTCTGGTATAAGCGCCGGTCAGCCCCGCCTGCGGATACAAAATATTTTCCGCGGCCAGTATTTTCTGGCGGTACTGTTCTTTCCGCGCCTGCGAAGAAAGATTCTGGGGGTTGGCGCGGAACATGACGGCGACGGCATCGTCCCACGTCAGCAGTTCTCCGCTTATCACTTCCGCCTTTGAACCGGTTTGCGCCGCCATTAACAACGGCAACACGACTAAAAGGATTTTTTTCTTATCCATGATATATATACGCGCCTTTGCGAATTTTGTTACAACAGTAAAACAATCGGCAAGATCAAGCGCGAAGCATGGCCAGCAGTTTGTGCTTCAATTTTGAATCCAGCCCGTACACCTTGCCGTACAGGTCGCCAAGCACCGGCGTGGAATAAACCGCCATGCGGCGCAACAGCCAGCCGGCATCGCCGCATTTTACTTTGAACCGGCACAGCTCAAGCGGATTGCCGCCGGGGAAATTCGAACCGCCCGCCGTGGTGAATACCAGCTTGTAGCCCGCCTGCGCGGCGAGCGCGGGCCAGCCGGGTTCGTAAACGCCCCAGGGCCAGGCCATAGCCAGCGGTTTCACGCGCAGTTTTTCCCCGATCAGGCGCGCGGATTGCGCGAGCTCGCCCGGCAGATCGGCATAAGCGGCTTCCTTGTCAAAGTTCTTGTGCGTGTGGGTATGGCCGCCCACCTCAAAAACTCCGCTTTCAGCCATTATTTTAAGTTCGGGCCATGACAGAAACCCTTCCGGCTCGCGTTCACCGCGCGCCGTTACCGGGCAGGGCGCGCCCTGCGCCATGGCAGGCCGCACCGGCCCGTCAGTAATGCGCGCGGTGGACACAAACACCGTCGCGCGCATGCCCGCCGCTTTCAAAACGGGATAAGCGCAGATCCAGTTGTCGGCGTACCCGTCGTCAAAAGTTATCAGGCAGTTCCTGCCGGCGAGCGGCCGCGCGCCCGTGATATGGCCCAGCGCCTGCGCCAGCGTGACAGCGTGCCAGCCCGCGGCCTTAAGCGCCGCCAGCTGCGCGGCGAACTGCTTTACGGAAACCTCGCGGTCGTCCGCAATATGGTGATACATCAAAACGGGCAGCGCATTCATCTTGCGGCGCACCTGGCGCGATAAAACGCCTCCAGCCGGTCACAGACCGACGGCAGCGCGAATTTCTCCCGCGCACGGGCGAACGCCGCGTCGGCGTATCTGCCGGCTATGGCCGGATCGCCGAGTATTTTTATCACCGCCGCCGCCAGCGCCGGCGCGTTTTCGACCTGCACCATCTCGCCGGTCTCGCCCGGCAGCATCACGTCGGGTATTCCGCCGATATTGGATGCCACGGCCGGTACCCCCGCGCTGTGCGCTTCTATAAGCGCCGTGGCGATCCCTTCCTGCCGCGACGGCATCGCAAACAGCTGCAGGCCCGCCAGTATCTCCGGCACGTCATTGCGCTCGCCCAGAATCTCGACGTTTTTCTCAATTCCCGCGGCGCGCACTTTATCGGCCAGCAGATTGGTGTCGCGCCCCGCGAACACAAACACTGTGTCGGGGAACTCCTTTAAGATAGCGGGCGCGGCGGCGATCATGCAGTCATGTCCCTTAAACCACGAGTAATGGCCCACCATGCCCACCCGAAACGGCGGCTTGAATTCCAGCTTCGCGCGCAGTTCTCTGGCGACCGTGTATTTATTGAAATCCACAGCCGACGGTATGACCGTAACCCTCTCCGCCTCAACGCCGCCTTTTACCAGTTCGGTTTTCGCCGCGTTGCACACGGCCAGATACGCGTCAATTCTGGACGACCGGTACTTCAGCGCGCTGAACGGGTTTACCCTTATCCTGAAAATCACGCGCCGCGTCACTATCAGCGGCTGCGCCATGCCGAGATATTTGGCGATCAGGCACACCGCGTGGGCGCGCGGATGGTGGGCGTGCACAAGATCGGCATGGCAGTCGCGCGCGATACGTTTGACCGCAAGCGCGGATTTAACGTCATAGTCCTGCCTTATGCGCAGGTCGCGCACCTCAAACCCGGCGCCAAGCGCGCGCCGTCCCACCGCGCCGTCGGACGGCACGGCGAAAATTATTTTATGCCCCCGCGCGGCCAGCTCGCCCGCGGTAAGAAGCATCTGGTTCGCACCGCCTGACCAGCCGTGCGATTCGCTTGCAAATAACAGTTTCATAGCATGTTGTCCCCTGAAACGACGTCCTTCCCGATCCCGGCTCCGGAACCGGCCCGGCTAGCTTATTTTCATTTTCCGCAGCCGCAGCGAACTAAGCACTACCGACACCGAACTTACTCCCATCGCGCCGCCCGCCGCCCAGACCGGCATCATCACGCCCAACGCCGGATAAAACGCGCCAGCCGCAAGCGGTATGAGCAGAATATTATACAAAAACGCCCAGAACAGGTTCTGGCGCATCACGCGCCGTATCGCGCGGCTTAAAAAAACCGCCTCGCACACCGCACCGACGCCGGTGCGGGTAAATGTTATATCAGCGCTTTCAACGGCGATATCCGTGCCGGCGGCGAGCGCCATGCCTATATCGGCCCGGGCAAGCGCGGGAGCATCGTTAAACCCGTCGCCCGCCATAGCTACCGACGCGCCGGCCGCCTGCAGCGATTTTATTATTTCCGCCTTGTCGGCCGGCAGAACCCCGGCCCGGTACTCCTCAACGCCGCAGGCGGCGGCGACCTGTTTTACCGAAGCCTCCCTGTCGCCTGAAATTATCATGACCTTTATCCCGGCCTCTTTCAGCCGGCGAACAGTCGCCATCGCCTCCGGACGAACCTCGTCGGTGAACGCGAGGAACCCCAGATACCGCCCGCCTTCGGCAAAAGCTATCAGCGGACTGTCAATTCCGGCGTAAGCCATATCGGCAATTGTCACGCCTCGCCCGCCCAGCCAGGCTGGCCGGCCGGCCAGAAAAGTGGTACCGCCGGAGCGCGCCACCACGCCCATTCCCTGTTCCGTAAAAAACGAGTCCGGGTCCGGCGCCTGCGCGCGGCGGGCGCGGCACAGTTTGCGCACCGCCTCGCCCAGAGGGTGCTCGCTGTGAGACTGGGTCAGGCAGGCGGCGTCAAGCAGCCGCGCCTCATGCACGCCCTCGGCGGGAACAATGTCGCGCACGGTCATATTGCCGGCGGTAAGCGTGCCGGTCTTGTCAAAAACAACCGTATTGATCCTGCCGACCCGGTCCAGCACGTCGGCGTTTTTTATAAGAATGCCAAGCGAGGCGGCCCTGTCAATCCCCACGGCCAGCGCGACCGGCACGGCCAGCCCCATCGCGCACGGGCACGCCGCCGCCAGCACCGTGGCAAACGCGGTAACGGCATGAGCCGCGCCGGCCCGCCCTCCGAAAAACAGCCACGCGCAGGCTGAAACCGCCGCAATCAGAAGCACCGCCGGCACGAAATAAAAGGAAACCCGGTCCGCCATTCTCTGCACGGCGGATTTGGAGCTTTGCGCTTCCCGCACCGACCGCACTATCGCCGCCAGCACGCTTTCGCTGCCGATGCCTTCGGCGCGCAGGAAAACCAGCCCGCCTTTGTTAAGCGTACCGCCGAACACGCGGTCGCCCTCGGCTTTATACACGGGATTGCTCTCGCCGGTCAGCAAAGACTCGTCGAGCGTTGTCGAACCTTTCAAAATAACCCCGTCCACCGGCACCATTCCCGCCGGCTTGACCGACACCACCATTCCCCTCGTCACCTGCGCGATCGGCACGGTTTTGCCAGCCCCGCCCACTACTATATGCGCGAACCGCGGCGCCAGATTCATCAGCTTGGCCACCGCGCCGCCGGCCCGTCGTCTGGAATCGCTTTCCAGCCAGCGGCCGAAATTAATGAACGTGATCAGCAGCGCGACTTCCGTCCACATCGGCTTGTGGTACCGCCCGTAAAACACGGTCGGCAGGACAAGAATCAGGACGCTGTAGATGAACGCCGTTGAAGAACTGATGCTGACCAGCGTGTTCATGTCCGGCGCGAGATTTTTTACTGACCGCCAGAACCCCCTGTGGAAATGCCGCCCGCACCACAGCCAGACCGCCGCGGTGACAAGCAGCTGCGTATACGGCGACATGTCAATAAACCGCGCGAAAAAAAGCAGCGCGGTCAGGCCCAGCGCGCACAGAAACCGCCGCAGATAGGCGCGGCTTTCGTCCTGCATCGTCCTGAGCGCGGCTTCCGGCGTGAAATCCTGCTGGTCCACAAAATCCGTCACCGTGTAGCCGATATCCTCCAGCGCGTCGGTCAGCTCGCCGGGTGAAACCGCGTCAGGCTCAAAAGTGACGTAAACCGTTTTTGTAGGCAGATGAACGCGCGTCTGCGCCACGCCTTTGAGCGCGGAAAGTTTCTTTTCCACTCTGGCGGAGCAGGAGGCGCAATGCATGCCTTCCACGCTTATGACAACTTTTCTTGGCTCCGTCCGGCCCGGCCCGTCGTTCATGTTCGCATCCCGCGCTACTGCCCCTTAAGATAGGCAAGCCAGCCGGCTTCCAGCGCGGCGGTATCGCTCCACTTGCCGGGATAAGCGGAAGCCAGCGCGGAATCTATGCCCGCGCCGTTTTTCAGCTCGCGCAGCAGCATCGAAAACCCCATGCTCCCGCCGCGCTCTATCATATATTCCGCCACGCTGCCGGCCTGCCCGTACCATCTGGAAAGCTGCGTTCCGCCGTTTGTGCCGGCATCACGCATGGGCACATAGCTCATCATCCGGGCGAACGGAATGGGCGACGCCAGCAGTTCGGCCCGCACCGCCGAGTTATAGGAAGCCTGCCCCGCGTCGCCGTAAGTGCCGATCTGGGTGTACACCGCAAGCCCTTCGTTGAGCCACACGAGCCGGTAATCGGACCGGCTCATGTATTCATTGAAAACCAGATGCGCCATTTCATGCGCCAGCACGCTTTTCATCGCCTGCGAATTGTAGGACAGGATCGCGTTTCCGATAGTAACCCCGCCCGACCAGTCCGGCTGTTTGGAACGGTTGACATATTCCTCATGGCTCGAATAGATTATTATCTCGTAAGGCGTGGCGGGCATGAACGAATACAGCCCGGTATTGCGCATGATTTTGGTGTACTGCTCCTCGCAGAACGAGCCGACGTCCTCCAGCTCCGCTTCCGTATACGCCCTGACCAGAAAATGCAGCGTGACTTTTTCCCGCGCGCCGGGCGCCAGCTCCACTCCCGCGACATGCACCGCCTGCCGCCGGGCCGAGGAATCCACCGGCACGTCCACACAACCGGCTGTTGACAATACCGCCAATCCGCACATAATGGCCTTTCTCATATTTCCCGGTTCTCCGCCCGCTCCGCGGACGATTTTTCATACCCGATTTTAACGCTGCCGGCGGCAAGCTGCGCCGGCCCGAACTCCAGCACGAACGGGCGGCACGGCCGCGGCCGCATATCGAGCGCGTATTTCTGGGTTCTGGCCATGAACGCGGGAAACGGAACCCCGCGCACGCTCAGTTTACTGACAACAAACTCCGGGCCGGGCGGATCGCCTTTTATCTCCATCCCGCATTCAAAATCCACCGGGTATCCGTGATAATCGAAAGACGCCTCGATACCGGCCGGCGTAATCTGCGCCCGAGCCTCCGTGCCGCCTGAAAACCGTTCCTCGATATAGCTCGCCACCGACATGGACGATAGCAGCCCTCGCTTCACGTTAACCTTGTCCAGCCGGAAAACCCGGAGAACACCGTTATCCAGCGCGGCATGGAAATTGCGCAGTTCAAGCGTAACGCCGTAAAAATCAATCCGGCCGCTGCGCGCGACACTGGCCGAAAGCAATGCCGTTTTGTAGTGCCCGGCGGCGGGATCCCATACGCCGGGCAAAAGTCTGGCTTCCATAAGCTCCAGACTCCCCAGCTTCACATCGCCAAGAACGACCACGCCCTGCCCGAACGGCGCGACTGAACTTTTCCGCAGGCCGAACAATACGGCAGGCGAGGTCTGCCTGGTGACGGGATCGGTCACGTCATACCAGCCGGACGATTCATAATGCCTGTTAAACCAGTTTTGCGGAATGGTGGGATCGGCCGTGGAAAAAACTGTCCGGCCGCCCGACTGCGCGGGCGCGCCTGCGCCGGTGTTTTTCAGCCACACCACAATGGCGGGATACTTGAGAAAACTATCGGTGTCCGCCACAAAAACCACTTTGCCGAACCCGCAGGCCAGGGCCTGCGCGCCCAGCCAGGCATCCGGCATGGTTTGGGAAGAATTGACCGCCACCGCCGTGTTCAGCGGCGCGCTTTCCGGCAGATACTTTATCGCGGCGGCAAACAGGTTGCGCAGCCCGTCGTCGCGCGAAACCGTTTCGGAGCCAAGCACCGTAACCGGATGTCCGAACAGGGAAATCCGTTTCAAGCCCACAAACCCGCTCTGCGCGAGCAGCGCGAGCAGCGCGCATATGCCCGCCACGGCTATCCGCGCGGGGCGCGGCGTCATGATACCCACCGCCGGCGCAAGCGCTACAAGCGCCGGCCAGTACAGCCGGGCCTCCTTGACGGGCACGAAAACAAGTATGCAATAAGTAACCGCCAGCCAGTTAAACAGAATCCTGCGCCGCGGAAACGGCATGAATTCCGCCGTCAGCATCCAGACAAACAGCAAAACTCCGATCAGAAACATCGGCAGGCCGGCGCTGTCAATGGACTGCCAGAAATGCCAGGTGAGTTTGCCGAGCGCCGACAGCGGCGCGCTTTCGCCCGGCGCCGCGGCCGCTTTCAGCGACCACATTCCCAGTGACGGCAGGTTGATCCACAGCCACGCCGCGAAGATCAGCGCGTTAAGCGCGAGGATATAGAAACACATTTTGCGCGAACCCCTGTCAATCAGGCCGCTCACGAAATACAGCAGCAGCGGCAGCACATACAGCGGAAAAACCCACGACGTCAGCAGGCCGCACATAAACAGCGTTCCGAACCAGTAAGACGGCTTGGGCTTTGAGAAATCCTCGCTCCAGATAAACGCGGCGTAGCAACCCGCCGCCCACGCGATCACCGCTATATCGGGCGTGACCATTCTCGCGCTCGACAGAACGAAAGGCAGGCAGGTGGCGAAAACAGCGGCCAGCCACCCGCTCTTGTCCACCCTGTTATACCGCACTATCAGAAACGCGAAAAGACCGATCAGCCCCAGATAGAACGAGTTGAAAACAAGCATCGCCTTTTCAGGCGAAACAGGCAGCAGCCGGACCGCCGGCAACGCCAGCCAGTAATACAGCGGCGAAAGCGGACGCCCGTCATCCGTTTTAAACGACACGAACATGCCGCCCAGATCGCCTGCCCGCCACAGCCGTGCGTATTCGGCCACCGCGGTCACGCCAACCGTTTCCTGCGGCTCCAGCGGACGCACGTCGCGCCACGCCCAGAACGACAGCAACAGAAACTGAGCCAGCGCCAACACCGCCACGCCGGCAAGTCCTTTGAACATTTTCGGCCGGTCACGCTCGCGCTCGCTGAACGCTTCGGTCTGGAAAAACACGCTTTCCAGCGTCATTTTCAGGACACGGAACCGCTCCGCCGCAGACAGCTCTATTTTCTTCTGTTCAGGGCTCATTGCGCGGCATTCCGGGTTTTGAGCCTGGCCAGTTTCTCCTCGCACCGCTGTGGATTTTCAATGTCCAGTTTGCGCGCGGCCAGATAGCACCGGTAAGCCTCTTTGGGATTATTGAGCATCATCATGATATCGCCCCGCAGCTCCTGATTGGTCGCGCTGCCGGGATCGCGGGAAAGAGCTTCCTCTATTTTGCGCTGCGCGGCTCTGTAATTGCCCGCCCTGAATTCCGCCAGCGCGCCGTAATAGTAGCCTGTTTTAACATCCGGCATTATGGCGGCCACGCGCGCGAAATCCGTTATCGCGGCCTCATAATCCCCGGCTTTGAGACGCAGTTTCCCGCGGCCCAGATAACCCGCCATGAACGCCGGATTAATCTGAATAGTGCGGTTGAAATCCTCGAAAGACCGCTGGTTTTCGCCCTGCTCGAACAGGGCCAGCGCGCGGTTGTAAATCGCCAGGATGGATTTGTCGTCCATGGAAATCGCGCGGTTATAGTCGGCGATCGCGCTCTGCATGTCACCCATTCCGAAATACGAGCTTCCACGGTTTATATACGCCAGAGTATAGCCCGGATCCAGCTCCACCGCGCGGTCAAGCGCGGCGATGGCGGCGGGATACTGAAGCATTTCGTTGAGCAGCGCGCCCATGTTGTTGTAAGCGCGCGCAAAGCCGGGCGCGCACCGGACGGCCTGCTCATAGTCTTTCAGCGCGGCCTCGCGGTCGAGCAGCCGCTCGTAAGCCAGCGCGCGCGCGTTGTAAGCTGCCGCCATGTCCGGCTTGAGCTTGAGCGTCTGGGTATAAAGCCGCACCGCCTCTTTATACTGCCCGTCAATATTTTTCTGCTGGGCCTGCCTGAACAGGCGTTCTTCTTTCGGCAGACAGCCGGCGAGCAGAAGCAAGGGCGCCAGCAGCATAATCCGTTTTATTTCCATAATTTATGAACCCTCCGCGGCGGTTCCGCCTTCAGGCATGCGCTTCTTCCCGCCGGGACTGCGAAAATAAAACGCCCAGCCGAGCAACGCGCCGCCCACGCTTATATAAGAGTCAGCCAGATTGAAAACCGGCC
>JAQVSV010000081.1 GCA_028700325.1 Elusimicrobiaceae bacterium
GCGCCACCCGCGCCTTGAATCCAGCTTCAAATGTCTTTCGCATACAGCCTCCCTAAGGTTTTATTCTACCGACTTTTTTCACCTTAAGCAGGCCTTAAATTCGGTCCAGTTTTCCCCAACCATTATAACCAAACCACTTCAACAAAACAAAAAACCAGTTCCACTATTTTCATTGTTTTACAAACATAATAATCCGAACATAATTTTCCAATAACTTTATGCATACTGCCTGCTTCAATAAATAATGCCCCATTACAAACCCCATACAAAGCAGTATACACCATATTATAAAAACAGAAATAAAACTAAAGTCATAGTATACTGAAAGCATATTACCAGAAAATGCTATTGCAAAAATTAGTTTTACAGAATCCGAGTCGTTTGCAGCGAAATGCCTTATAGTTTCACCCAAAATAAACCAAATTGGCATACACAATATTGCCAATAGGTAATATATAACAATAATTGGCTTCGCACATAAGTTGAAATTTATAAATGAAAACAACAACCACACTTGCAGAATACCAAAAGCGAATCCACGCTTATGCTCAACAGGCAAAAAAACTAATATCGCTGTTATAACAAATGGCAATATAGCTATACACCAACCGAAATTTAACACCCATTCATATGGATATCCTCCGAATCTTTGAATCCCAAAACATACGCCACACAATCCGGACACAAAACCGGTACATAAAATTGATGTCAATAATTTTATTCGTAAATTCATATTCCGCCATCACTATCACTGACAACATACACAGTGATCAATCTGTGCTTTGGTATAATAATATGCACCAAACATACCAACACCATCAAAATATGCGCCCGAGATATTAATACACTTGCGATAGCACTCGCTAGATGTAAATTTTGCTTTGCAAATATTATCCAAATTAGATTCAAACTGAGCATCACATGTCGACTTAAACGATCCGCAAGACGAATAACACTCATCATGGGCATTACATGCACCAACAACATTAACAACACCACACCCATCGATATTCCACGAATCGGGCACACCCGAGCATCCATTATGCGACGGTGGAATTTTATTATAACGAGGCCTGCAAAATAATGGATTTGTGTTTGCATTAACAGCGTCTTTTTCCAAAGAAGTTAATGGGCGTATTGCACAATTCCCATCATTGCAATATGTCGCTTCGCAAATCCCATGTTCACTACTGCAAGCTTTGTTCGCAGATATTGCAATACAACTTTGCGATAAATAATTCCACTCATGACAAACCTCACATTGAGCCGTACATACCGATGTTGGCCCAACCAACACACCATTTACTGTAGAATTGCCACTAGTTACTCCGTATCCTGTCTTTATGTAACCGCTATCGCTGCCACCACCGGTGGTTGTAGACGAAACCGTGACCGGGGTATTGCCGGAAAAACCGCATTCGCCCATATCACCGGCATTCATATTTACGGCATTGTCCGTATTTACGGGGGTTGTTTTTCCGGTGGCACAGTCATAACAATAATAGGTATTCACCGCCTGCGTATTGCATGACGCATGGACCAGCGTTATCCTTAACGGTACTGTAATAGTCTCGCCGGGCTTAATCTCTGCTATATTGTTTACGCCAAACGCCAGCTTAACAGGGCTGCTGCTGTCACCCGCCGACATCTGCACCTCTTTAGCCGCTATCAGCCCCTTATTCGTTATGGTGATTTGCGTATTTACTATGTCGCCGCCCTTCATTTCAAGGTTGATTATTGGCGGCGAAAATATCAGCGCTGGTGCGGGTACGTCCGTCTTGAAAGTCTGCGTAAGCGTTAGGGTGTACTTGTCCTGCACCGTGGTGGGCGTTACCGTCCATGTATAGGTAACCATGCTGGTTGGCATATACACGTCCTGCGTGGCGGTTACGCCCGGTTCTACCGTTATACTGCCGCTTTGCGTTATCGCGCCCGATGATTTTGTCCTGACTCGTAAAAGGCAATATGGTGCGCGAAACCACTGCGTATTCCTTGTCAAACGGCAGCGGTATTACCGGCTGCAGACGCAGTGTGTAGGCGCTGCCGTCGTGCTCGGGCCCCACGTTCCAGTTGTAATTGTTCTGTATCGGAACATTGATTATGGGCGCCACGGGGTTCTGCAGTTTTTTGGCCAGTTCCTCGGTGGAGGAATCGTCCGCGCGGGCCGCCGCGCAAAATAGCGCGGCGGCGGCAAGAACATATGCTGAAACGATTGTTTTTTTCATTTAAGTAACGGGGCCGCATCCGCTATTGTTTCCTGGGAACCGTAAAGCGGCGCTTTTTTGATTTTCCCGTCCTTAAAGTCCAGAGTTTTAAGGTCCACCATGCGGAGGCCGGGGTTGTCGTAGGTGCGGTAATACCACACTTTGCTGCTCAGATCGCGGAAAGCGGTCCATTGCGTTGTTTCGCTGGAAATTATTTCCCCGGCTGCATTTCTGTCCACAGCCATTCCGCGTATAATATCTACGGTATTGGCCAGGTGCTGCGCGAGGTTGAGCAGGCTTTTTGCGTCAGCGGCCTGGTCCGCCGTCTGTATCTGCACGGCAAGGCGCGCGAAACGGCTGGGCGGAGTCAGGTCTCCGGGAAGCCCGAACATTCCACTGCCGTGCCCGGTGGGGCGGGCCAGATAGGAGCCGAAAGTCCGCGCGTCCGGAACCATGTTTTTCATCCCGACATAGTTGCGAAGGTTGTTGAGCATGAATGGGAAGTCCGGAGCGTTGGTAAGCACGCCCGTGGGGTTGTCGTAAATGTTGATTTTTCCATCAGCTGCTTCCACCACTATCGAGGCGCCGCTGGCGTCGTCCAGCTCAAAGTGCAGCGGAGGCGCCATTTTCATCTGGGGCAGGAACAGCGCGAAAAGTTTCACGTCGCGCAGTTTGGTTTTCACATCAGTCACGTCTTTGCAGTTCCCAAGCGCCCAAGATATGAAATGGGTGTGGGCCAGGGTTTTTGAGTCGTCGTCTTTTAAATCAGGCCATTTGGTATCCGGTTCGAACCAGAGGCCGCTGGCTGAAAGCCCCGCGTCGTTCATGCCGTCTATGAGCACGCCTTCGTCGCCAAAAACGGAAACTCCGAAATAATTGTATGAGGTTTCCCATTGCAGGCCTTTTTTCCCGGGCACGGGCGCCGGGCTGGTAAATTTGCTGCCTTTGGGCACGGCCTGCAGGCCGTAACCCACCTCGTAGCCGAATTCCATTGTGCGGGTGCTCATGACTGAACCGTCTTTTGCGATGATGCGCGCCGAACTGCACGACGAAACCGGAACTGACGGGGCAAACAGCATCAGAGCCATCAGCAGATTGGTAGCGATATGTTGCTTCTTCATTCTGTTTTCTCTCCTTAGTTAAGATAAAACATTATTATGTTTCTGCGCAGCTTATAGAACTATAGTAAAATCGGCTGTATTTTTCCATAATCTCCGGGAAAACCGGGCAGGCCGAAACGTTCCGCAGATTCCTTAAACGGACGTTCGCCCTTGGCTGTATAGCCTATCCGCAGGCCGCAAAACTGGCTGGATGCGGGTATCGGTTGTCAGCGGATGAAATCTGTTTTTCAGTACCCGGAAGCGAATGAAACCGGCGGATCGGCCGGTTGCCGTTCCCGTCATGAATTTGAAAGCCACGGGCATTTTGCCAGTGGCTTTCAAATATGGAAACGGGGCGGAACACCCGAGTGTGCCGCGTCCAGATCGGAAAAGCGAAGTTTTGCCGCCGCGCTTGCGTGCCGCGAGCAGGGGTATCGGGTAAAACCGGTTTTTGATTCATGCGCGACCAAATCCCGTTCGCCTCTGCCGGGTTGTGATACGCACTGGGCAGATTTGCATTGCGCGGCAAGAATCTGGGATTAGCCGGCCCGAATCCGGCAAAAATTCCCACAGGTATCCGGTCCGGATCCGCAGAGAATGTAAATATCGCGTGTACGGGGCCGAAGTTGGGCCCTTTGGTACTGGCAATATGCCGGAAATATTCATAACCTATGTGATAAACCGGATCAGGAGGTGTTTCCATGCCGAACAGATTTATAATCGGGATGTCCGTGGAGCCTACCCTCAAAGATTGTGTGCGAACAGTCAAAGGCATCCGGAGCTGTTGAGAAAAAGCTGACGGCTGTTTATGGACCGGCGAACAGGGCGAAAGCGGTCAAAAATGACTGATTTTAATAACCGGAGAAAACCGCCTCATGGCAAGATTCCCGGATTGCCTGACAGGGTTCTGAAATAATTTTCTGTCATGGCGGAAGATTGTTTTTCCGAAGTTGCGGGCCGGGGTTTTTTGATCGGGAAGATTTCCACCCGGCTGAGCCCGTAATTCGGATAATCCGCCTGAAACACAAGCGGCGGGAATTGCCCGGCCAGCTGTTTGTAAAACAGCCGCCAGGCTTGCGCCTGTGCGGCAAGTCCGAGTGTGTCGAGCTGCCGGAGCTGCCGGGTTTTATGGATATTTTCCAGCAAAACATAATCGGTATCCGCGCTCAGGCTGTCAATATCGGGCGGATAAAATTCTTTCAATTTCTCGTAACACAGGTACGGATAGTTGAGCGGTTCAGTGCCGATCTTCAGGCCCAGCTCATAAACCGGCGGATTGGCCCATGAATGGGCGTAGCAGACCAGCCTGTCGCCGGGCCTTGCATGTTCCCTAAGCCATTGCGCCGGCCGGGTGCGCGTCTGTTCTATGGAGCGCGCTCTTGCGCGGGCTTGTGCGGCAAGCGGCCCGAACGAATGATTGTTGAGTGAAAGCGCGCTCAGGCCCAGCGCAATCGCGCAGAGCCGCCAGTAAAGCTGTTTCCCTGCTTTGAAACGCTCTCCTAAATAGCCAAGGCCGTATCCGGCAACCAGCAGCTGCATTACCGGATAATAAATTCCCCAGTGGCTCAGCTTGGGCATGAACAGCCCTGAAACCGCCGCCGGCACGAACGCCCAGAGCGTCAGCGCGGCTTTTTGCTCTTTGAGCCGGAACGCCGCGTATGCGGTTACAATCAGCGTCGCGGCCGACAGCGGCAGGAACAGGAAACCGTAGCCGTGGAATTCGTTCACGCTGTAGAATAAATACGGATGAACCGACAGCAGCGCATGATGCGCCGACTGATGCGCGAACCGCGCGCTCAGCAGGGCGGGTACGCTGGGCGCGGCGTAGATTATTCTGAGCGACAGCAGCAGCGATGCCATGAGAAAAAAATACGCCGCCGACTTGATGTTTCCCGGCGCGGTTTTCCCGCCGGCCCGCCACAGCGCATACAAAGCTGGCGGCAGAAATACCGCCGCCGTTATTTTGGTGTTTACAAGCAAAGCCAGCGTGATACCCAGAAACGCGAAATTACGCGCTTTGCCGGGGTTTTGCAGTATGCTCAAGCACAGCAGCAGGCTAAAAATTCCGAGCGGAGGAATAAGATGGTCAATCCGCAGCAGATCAACGGAGCGCATCTGCGGGTTCAGCGCGAACAGCACGGCAAGCATTGCCGCGGCAAGCCGCGAGCGGGTGAGCTTAAGCGCCAGGAGAAACAGCAGCAGTATGGCCGCCACATCCGCTCCGGCCGACACAAGCCGTATCGCCAGAATGGACAGGCTTGTGTCATTGCCGGCGGCCGGCAGATTCAAAACCGCCGCGGCGGCTTTTAACGCCAGCCCCGCGCCAGAATAAAAATAATACTGCGCGTCGCCGTACGGGTGCAGGCCGGGCCGGTCGAGCCGATCGGGATCCAGCTTCAGGATTGCCTGCATGAACGCGGTTGTCGTGGCGATATGTTCCGCGGAATCGGGTTCAAAAGAATGCCGGAAACAAGTGTCGAAAAACGGCACGGTTGTCATTATGGCGAACAGGAGCACCGCCGCAAGGACAGGCGTTTTCAGTCTATCCGGTTTGAACGCCGGGAACGATAAGATGTCCTTTATGGCCATTTTCTGTATGAACGGACTGCCGGCATATTGCATCATTATACTGAATAAGCCGGTCTGCGCGGCCCTCCCGGCGCTCAGTTTTCGATCCGCTTGGAAAAGTACCCGTAAAGCGCCGGCAGGACAAGAAGGGTAAGCGCGGTCGAGGTGAACAGCCCGCCGGTAACCACCACGGCGAGCGGGCGCTGCACTTCTGAACCGGGCCCGGACGCGAACAGCAGCGGAACAAGGCTTGTGATCGTTATCAGCGCGGTCATCAGCACGGGGCGCAGGCGGCGTTCACAGCCGGTTCTTATCGCGTCATTGACGGAGTAACCGGCGTGGCGCAACTGGTTTATGCAGGTGACCATAACCACGCCGTTTAATACCGCCACTCCGAACAGCGCGATGAACCCCACCACCGCCGGGACCGAAAGGTACAGGCCCGCCAGCCACAGCGAAAAAATTCCGCCCGCCAGCGCGAGCGGAAGGTTTAACAGCACCAGCAGGGCCTGCCGCATGGAATTGAACGTCGCCGCGAGCAGCAGAAATATCAGCGCGATAACCGCCGGCACGATCAGCGAGAGTTTTCGCATGGCGCGCTGCTGGTTTTCGAACTGGCCGCCCCACTGCAGATAATAGCCCGGCGGAATAAACACTTTTTTCGCGATCGCGCGGCGCGCCTCGGCCACGAATCCGCCCAGATCGCGCCCGCTCGCGCTGGCTTCGACCAGTACGCAGCGCTTGCCGGCTTCGCGCCCGATCTGGACGGGGCCGTCCACCCGCCTGATATCGGCCAGCATGGCCAGCGGGATGCGCGCGCCGCCGGCCGGAGAGGTTATGATAAGTCTGCCGAGCGCTTCGACGGAGTCGCGTGCTTCGTCGGGCAGTTTTACTGTTATGTCAAACGCGCGGTCGCCTTCATGGATGGAGCCGGCTGGTTTGCCGCCCAGCGCGGTTTCTATGACGCCGTTGATGTCCTCCACATTCAGCCCGTAGCGCGAGATGCGCGCGCGGTCAATGCCGATGTTTATGTAAGACTGGCCGCCCTGCCTCTCGACAGCCACGTCCGCCGCGCCTTTGACCGAGGCCAGCGCGGAGCCGATTTCACCGGCTTTCTTGGCAAGCACTTCCAGTTCGTCGCCGTAAAGGCGGATGGCCAGCTGGGACCGCGAACCGGCCACCAGTTCGTCTATCCGGCATTGGATCGGCTGGCTGAATCCGCTCGTTATGCCAGGAATGCCGGCCACGGCCTGCCGCATTTTTTCGAACAGTTCATCCCTTGTCATCCCGGATTTCCATTCCCGGCGCGGTTTGAGTATCCCGATAAACCCGGTTTTTTCAACGCCGCGCGCTTCAATCGCCCTGCCGGTCCAGCCGGTTTTGGATACCACGGTTTGAAGTTCCGGAAACATTTTCAGCTTCTGCTCGATCATTTTCGCCGCGCCCGCCGAGGTGCCCAGCGACGCTCCGGGCAGAATGCTTGTGTCCATGTCGAATGAGCCTTCGTCCATGACCGGCATGAACTCCGTGCCCAGAAACGGCGCGGCGGCCAGGCTTGCCGCAAGCAGCGCGCAGGCGCCGGCCAAAACCGTTTTTTTGCGCCGCATTGTCCAGTCGAGCGCGGGCAGATAGATTTTTCTGGCGAGCGTTAAAAGCGGGCTTTGCCGGCTGGCCGCCGGGCGCAGCGCGATAACCGACAGCGCCGGTATTACCGTGAGCGAGAGCGCCAGCGAAGCCAGCAGCGCGATCATAATGGTCAGCGCGAGCGGCTCGAACATCTTGCCTTCTATGCCTTCAAGCGCCAGGATAGGCACGAATGTAAGCGCGATTATGAGTTCTCCGAAAATGCTGGGTTTGCGCACTTCCAGCACCGCAGCTTCCACCTCAGCCGCGCGGGCCGCGGGGTCCAGTCCGGGCGTCAGCCTGTGCAGGATGTTTTCCACCTGTATTATCGTGGAGTCTATTATCATGCCTGTTGAAATTGCCAGCCCGCCCAGCGACATGAGATTTGCCGTCAGGCCGGCCGCCCGCATGACCGCGAAGGTGAGCAGAAACGCCAGCGGCAGCGCCAGTATCGTCACGAACGAGCCGCGCAGGCTGAGCAGAAACACATACAGCACAGCTATCACTATCACGGAGCCTTCGGCCAGCGCGCGCAGAATGGTTTTGATGCTTTCGCTCACCACCGTGGAGCGGGTGTAGAGCGGGTATATTTTAGTGCCCGGCGGGAGTACGCCGGTCCGGTTGATTTCCGCCGCCGCGGCTTCCACGCGCCGCACTACCGCCATGCTGTCGGCCCCGCGCAGCATCATCACGACTCCGCCGACGACTTCCTTTTCGCCGTTCTTGAACGACGCGCCCTGCCGGACCGCGCTGCCCGCGGCTACCCGTGCCACGTCGCTTATCAGCACCGGCACGCCGTTGCGCGAGGCTACAACGATTTTGCCCAGATCCTCCGGGGATTTTATCATCCCCAGTCCGCGCACGAGCAGCTGTTCGCCGGCGATTTCCAGCACTCCTCCGCCCACGTTGGAATTGTTGCTTTCTATCGCGTCATAAATTTCCTTGAGGCTTACGCCGTACTGCGCCAGCCGCTGCGGCAGCGCGGTTACCTGGTATTCCTTGAGATAGCCGCCGAACGAGCTTACGTCGCTCACGCCGTCTATGCTTTTGAGCAGCGGCGCGACCACCCAGTCCTGCAAAGTGCGCAGATCGGCCAGCCTGCGCGGCGAGTCGCCGCTTCCGGAATCTTCCAGCGTGTACTGGTAAATCTCGCCCATCGCGGTAGCCACCGGCCCCAGCGTTATTTCCACGCCGGTTCCGAGTTTGGCGCGCGCTTCACCAAGCCGTTCCGATACCTGCTGTCTGGCGAAGTAAATATCGGTGCTGTCTTTAAAAACAGCCGTTACCACCGCTATTCCGTATTTTGAAACGGATTTCACCCGCGTCAGGCCCGGAATTTATGCTGGTGTTGCCAAAGTTATACGTGCCTACGGCTTTATGCTTATGACCGACCTTTACGGGGAAA
>JAQVSV010000082.1 GCA_028700325.1 Elusimicrobiaceae bacterium
CAACCATGGTGGTGGGCCGCGTCTGCACGGTTACGGTGGCCTCGACAGACGACGCGCTGTATAAATCGTCGCCCGCATAACTTGAGGTTATGGCATAGGAGCCGACCTCGCTCGGGCCGTAATAACTCACCGTGGCGTAGCCGGAAGCATCGGTCAGAGCGGTTTTGCTTGTATTGGTAAAGAAAAATGTGAGCACTTTTCCGCTGACGGCGACAGCAGGCAATGAAGTGTCCACCAGCCGCGCCGTCGCATCGAAGGAATAGCCGGCCGTAACCGACATATCGTCCATTGAAAGCGTGCTGCCGCGCGGAATGATGGTAAGGCCAATGGACGCGCTCTGCGCCGAGTATTCCGCGCTGCCGGCGAAACTTACGCCGACATTTCCAGTCCCGCGAACTGCCGGAGCCGTGAAAGCCGCGCTTGAAAGACCCGTCGCGCTGGTCAGCGCGGTCTTGGTGTCGGTTCCATAGACAAAAGTCATGACCGCCCCGCTGATCGCGGTCCCCGCGATCTGGTCGGTCAAAGTTGCCTGCGCCGAAAAGTTATCGTTGCGCTGAACGGTCACCGCCGGCGCGCCGATCGAGGTCGGACGCGGAGTCACCGTAATCGTAAGCGTTTTCGTGGAAGACACAAATTCGGTGTCACCCGCGAACATTGCCGTAAGGCTGCCGGTTCCGCTGGACGACGGCGCGGTGAATGTCATGCTGGCGATGCCGCTCGCGCTCGTGATGGCGGTGCCGCTTGATGTCCCGTAGGTAAATTTGATCGCCTTGTCCGGCACCGTGGCCGCGCCGTAATAAAGAGTGACCTGCGGAATGAAAGGCTCGTTGCGCGCAACGCTTATGTTGCTGCCCGAAATGCTGGTGACTTTCCGGTTTACCGTCACGTTCGGATAGACGGTTTTGGCAGCGTAGGCGAGATCGCCGTTAAAAGTAACCGTGGCTTTATAAACGCCGGAAGACAATGGCGCGGTGAAATCGGCTGAAGCCGCACCACTGTAAGACACCGCCGAAACCGTTGAACCGTAAAAATAGAACCAGACCGGCTTGTCGGTAAGCCCTGCGGACATTGTTTCGCCGTCCAGAATAGTGACGGACAGAGATACCGTTTCACCTATATTGACCGACTTGCCGGCGCCGAACATGAACGTATTGCGCCGGCGGACTGTGACAGCCGAAACCGTCGTTGTGGACGCATACTCGCCGTCACCCTGAAAAATAACCGTAGCCGTGTACACGCCGTAAGAAGTGGGGGTTTCAAACTCGGCCGTGGCGGATCCGGTTCCATCCGCCTCTATGGTCTGATCCTGCCCGTCAAACTGGAAGATAAGCGGCTTGCCGCCGATACCCTCGCTGCCGGCGTTCCACAGCAATTGCGCGTTGATGAGCGCGGTGGACACTTCTTCGGGAGAGTCACCCGTAGCTACCGCGCCAACCGCCGGTGCGCTTATTTTGGTCGCGTTGTCATATATTATGGTGTCTGTAAATGTGGCCGTATTGCCCACATTGTCCCGCACCTGCACCGCCACGGTTTTGGTGCCGGTTGAGGATTCAAGGTTCCAGGCAGTGGAAACGCTCGTGGATGTATTCGCAACCCAGCCGCTCCACTCGCCGGAAGGATAGTTCTGAATTCGGTAATCCTGTAACCCGGACTGTGTGTCAGTCGAGTTGATTGTCACCGTAACCGCGGAAGTGGCCACAAATGTGGCGCCGTTGTTGATGATGATGCTTCCGGTCGGCGAAGATTTATCTATTTTATAAGTGCCCGAATACCGGCTGGTTCTGTTGCCGGCGCCGTCCTCAACCTGCACATGCAGATAATATTCCCCGGCCGTGGCATAGGTTTCCGTTGCGACAGCAATATTGGCGCCCGGCAAAGCAACCCAATCGCTCCAGAGCGAAGGTGTCAGAGCGGAAGTGTTCCAATTGTATCTGTACTGGGAGAGCCTGGCGCCGCCGCTATCGCTCAAACCGAGATTGACGCTTACGCTGGTGCCCTCCCAGCTGCTGGAACTCGGCGCAAAACTGTCAACCAGCGGATAAGTGCCGTCTATGTAAAACGGCCCGGACACCGCAGTGCTGCCGGCTACACCGTAAGCGTTATAGGAACGCAGATGCAGATAGTATGTGCCATTGACATTTATCGTCGAAGTCAGTGTGGAAGACTCCCATATGGTTTCGTTGCCCGTGAAATCGTATGAAGGCGAATCCGACCACGCATACCGGTAATACTCCACGCCGCCCGCTCCGAACCCGGCGACGTTTGTGAATGTTATGGCCGTGCCGGTAGTGTACCACACGCCGGCGGTCTTGTTCGCCGTGACGTTGGGGGGGGCCGCGCCGGAATAGGTGGAAAGCAGGGACCCGTCCGTATAGCCGGCCTGGTTATACGCGCGTATCCTGCGGGTATAGAGCATGTTGGGCGAAAGCCCCACTTCAGTGTAACTGACGGTTCCGGCGGTTGTTGTGGCCAGATAGACCCCGGCAGACGAAAGCAGATTGAACCCCTGCTCCTGATACTGGCCGGAACTGTTATCGGTCCAGCTCCACTGGATAGTAGAAGACGACAGCGGCTGCCCGCTTGAAGGATCGGGCGTATGGGGCGGCGAAATGAAAGTGAAGGTCAGGCTACTGAAAGTCGGCGAATATCTGACATCGCTTTCCGACATATCCACTTTATACTGGTAAATCCTGCCCTGCACGGTTGAAGACGGTGCGGCGCCTTTTGACACCGTTACCCAAGTTGACTGGGTAACGTCCGTATCATCTGCGCGCACCGCAACGGTTAATGATGTGGACGAACCGACCACATCAGCCCAGTTCACCGTTTGAACCAGCGAGCCGGACGCACCGGTATCAATCTCCCGTGAAGAGAAAGAACCGCCCGGATAAAATTTGCCCTGCTCGCCGCCTAACGTGACGGACGGCGTTGTGGCATACTTGGTAACGTAAACCGGCCCGAACACCTGTGACGCGACTGCGGTTGTTGTGGAAATTTCGTCCATGAACATGTACAGATAAGTCAGCGATGTCGCCGCGCCGGAATATACCAGCGAATCGTTTATATAAAGTAGCGTCGCCGTGGAAAGCAGCATGATATCCACGCTCGCGGTTCCTGACACGTTGCCCGAAACCAGGTCGGCTCCGGCTCCGTAGCTGATGTTGCGCAACCCGTACCGGGGTATTTCGCCGTTCGATATGTAAAATTCAAGCGCCTTTGACGTGCTGTACGCGCTGGCGTTGTGTTCCTGCGACAGCATGAACGACGCACCCGTTTTTGCGTTGGAATTGGTTGCCACCGTGGTATGGAACCGATAGCCGGACAGCGTTCCCAGATCGTTATTAAGCCTGATTCCGGAGCGGGCGGGATTGGTAGGCCCTTCGCTTGGCGCGGCCAGTGTGAGTGTCAGTGTGCCGTTGCTTACCGCGGTCGCGGTAGACACCGCCGAATAGGCATACGAATAGGACCAGGTGCCGGTATCCAGCGAAGAACCGGGGAAAGCGTCAGCGAACACGAAAGTCGAGGTGGAGGAAACCGCCGTTGCCGACGCATACCCGTAATACGCGGTCAGCGTGACGCTGCCGCCGGCGGCAATAGAAGGCACCTTTACCCAGATTCTGGTGGCCGAAGTGTTAAGCCCGCTCTCAATCCAGTACGAAAGCGGCGTTGCCGAACCTGATACGACAAACCGCAAATCCGCGCCCGAACTGAGCATCCGTCCCTCGGAAATCGGCGTCAGCGTATCCAGCACCAGCAGAACCTGATAATTCGTAAGGGCGCTCGCGTAATTTGACGCGACGGTAATGTCGCGGCGGTAGCTGTAACTGCCCAGAGCCCAGGCCACGGATGTTGAAGGAGAGGAAATTGATGGAGCGCCGTAATTGTCAATCCGCACATAGGCGTTGGGGTCGGCGCCCGAAACGCGGGTCAGCGTAGCGGTGCCCAGATTGAGGTTTGCGGAACCGCTGTCGTTAATTGAGGCCGATGCGAAAAGTGCCGGAACAAAAAACGAAAAAAGCCCCGCCGCAAAAGCGGCGCGGGAGAAAATCGTTTTCATTTTTGATCCGCGCAATTTGTTCATATATTTAAAACATATTGCCTAATTGTACCGCAAAACCTAAAGCCGCCTTACCCCAAAACAAACCCCGCTCCCTTTATTTCCGGGAACCGGACTGCAGCTTTAAGCCGGCACAAATACTCGCTTTTCTATTGAACCTCCAAACTCTCGTTCGCCCGTACCGGCCACGAACGGATCTGAAAAAACAAACTCCCCACTCTATTGATTCACATAGTATACAATACAACGCCACGGCGCGCCATATCTTTTTTTGCCACTTTAGTCACACGCTTGTTCGCCCTGCATTCCAGTTCTTGCAGCTGTCACGGCCCGCGCAAATGCAAAGACTCTCCGGCGGCCAGACCACGCTCACCAAACAAAAATCTGAAGAAATGCAGAAACCGCGCGGCTATCCGGCCCGTCAGGCCGTTCCGCCTTCAGGAAAAGCCTGGCCCGCAAACCTGTAGCCGTGGCCGGGCACGGTTTCAACACAGCATGACAGCTTGCCCAGTTTTTTCCGCAGGTTTGAAATATGCATATCGAGCGCGCGGGTTCTAAGCCCTTCCGCGCCGCCCCATAAATGCCGCAGCAGGTACTGACGAGAAAGAGTCCGCCCTTTCTCCCGGCGCAGCAGGCCGAGAATTTCGAATTCCATTCTGGTCAGATTCAGCGGCTGTTCGCCCAGATACGCCTGCCGCCGGGCCTTCTTCATTCTCAGGGAATTGCCGTCAACGCCGCTCTCTGCGCAACGGTTGCGCCTGCGCAATAACGCGCGCACCCGCAAATTCAGCTCGCGCCGGTCAAAAGGCTTGAAAAGAAAATCGTCCGCGCCGCGCTCGAACGACTCCTGCATGCAGGAAAACCGCCCGTCGTCCGACAAGACCATGACCAGCGCGTCGCGCAGCTGAGGCTCCAGCCGGATAAGATCAAGAAAAAACAGCCCTGCCGTACCCGGCACCTGCAGATCCAGCACCAGCAAATCCGGCCTGAACGCCGCCAGCCGGTCCAGCTCTCTCTCGACCGTGATCATTCTCATGCACTCATAGCGCAGGCCTTTCATTGCCGAAAGTATTTCCTCCCCGGTATCCCGGTCGCATCCGACAAGAACTATGTTGTAATTCATCAGAAAACCTGCTGCCGGACAATGTTGATCTGGATGCGCCGGTTGCGGCTCATGTTCTCCGCCGAATCGTTCGGCACAAGCGGCCGGTATTCGCCGTATCCCACCCCGGACATCCGGGACGGATCAATCCCCTCGTCGTCGCCCAGATATTTGATAATGCTGTAGGCCCGGGCCATTGACAGAATCCAGTTCGATGCAAACGGGCATTTTCTGCCGGGCGGCATGTTGTCCGTATGCCCTTCCACAATAATATCGTTCGGCATTTCCTTGGCCACAATTGCGAACCCGTGCAGAACTTTTTTGGCGTCGTCGTTAAGCATGGCCTCGCAGGGCTGGAACATGATTTTGTCTTTCAGCGTGAGCTTTAAAAACCGCTCGTCGGAATCAATCTCCACCGCGCGGGTTGTGTCGGAAGAAACGAACGTGTCCTTAAGCGCCTCCAGCGATTCGTTCTCCTCGCGGCGCTTCTTCACCACCTGGGTTTCCTCTCCGCCGAACGCTTTCTGGATTTCCGACAGCGTTTCCTGCGCCTGCTCCTTTGCGACCGAACTCGACTGGCTCTGAATCGCGAACGCATACAGGAACAGGAAAAAAATCATGAGATAACTCATGAGATCGCCATATGTGATGGCCCACATTCCCTCGTTGCTTTCTTCCTGTTCCGGCTCTAAATGCATAAATTACGCGTTACGCGCCACCGCCTGCCTGATCATGCGCGATTTCAGAAACCCCACCATCTTCCGTTCGATTTCGCTGGGAGTCATGTTGGAATACGCAATAGTGAGCAGCGCTTCCATGATGATTTCTTTGGAAAGCAGTTCGAGATAGCTTCTGCTTTTGAGCTTGCCGCCCATAGGGTTGAAAAACAGGCCGGACAGCAAAATGCCGTAAAACACGGTTGACATGGCAACACCCATGTTCGCGCCTACGCGGCTGGGGTCGGAAATATTTCTGAGCACCGACACAATGCCGATAACCGTGCCCATCAGCCCCATCATGGGTGAAACCGAAGCCAGAGTCCGGAACACGCCAAGCACCTCGCGGTGCCGGCCCGCCATCTGTATCAGTTCCCGCTCGATAATGTTGCGCGCGGTTTCCTCGTCGGCGCTGGTCAGGCAGACGTGATAGGTGCGCAGGAAAAACCCGTCATCTTTGATAGCGGACACGTCCGACTCCAGCGAATCCATGCCGGACTGTCTCGCCTTCTTGCCCAGCTCCACGGCCAGCTCCACGGCTTTGTTCGCCGACAGCACCTTCGCCGGAAAAAAAATCCTCATGCCCGCGCGAAACACGTCAAAAAAAGCACCGGGCGGGCAATAAATCATCGTTGCGAATAGCGTGCCGCCTATGACAAGCACAATACCGTGGGCATTCAGAAAGGCGGATACGGACTCGCCTTCAATGATACCCCACGAATACATCCCCAGCCCGCAAATAATGCCCAGCAAAGCCATTACGTCCATGGAGCGCCTCCGTTAACGATATTAATATTATCAATGTTTCTGATCATTGTCAATCAATCGCCCGTGTGTATTCCCGCTTTGCAGAGCCTTTAGCACACTCCGCAATGGAATTGGCGGACTGTGCAGCCGCAACGTGAACCGGACACCGTACTTTTGCGCCAGCCACGCAGTCAGCGTAACGCCCGATGCACCGCGATAAAATTCAATGAAGCGAAAACTCCGTAAGATACGCTTACCGAGATCGCCGCGCCAAGCGCGCCCAGAGAAGGAGCAAGCAGCAGCATCAAAAAAACATCCGCCGCGATCGCCGCCAGCATGTTTACAGCCAGCAGGCCGGCCTGTCCGGTATAGCGCAGAAAAGACACCGAATATACCGTGAAAAGCGAAAACACCATGTATCCGCACATCACTCTGAGCACATTCGCGGATGCCGCGCCCGCTGCGCCGAACAGTGTGGACATAATGGCATCAGCAAAAATCAGCACCGCCCCGGCCAGCAGGCCCGAAATGACGGTATTCAGCTTCAGCAAAGAGTGCAGGAGTTTTTTCAGTTCAGCGCGGTTGGCATGGTCCAGCCTTGCGAACGCGGGCATGATACCCATGGAAATCGCCACCGCAAGATGCGGCGCCTTTACAAGCAGCTGCTTGGCCATCGAATACACTCCGACTTCATGATTGCCTTTTAGCATGCCCAGAATAACCGTGTCGGTTTCAGACAGCAGGGTATTGCTTATCTCGTAGACCAGCAGCGGCAGCGCGTAAACCGCCACCGATCCGGCGAACCCGGCGGAAAATTTCCACGGCTCTTTAATCCGTGCCCTGGCAAGCAGCAGCCCCGCCAGCACGGTCACAAGCAATGCCAGCGCGAAAGCCCACACAACAGGCAATAAACCGGCGAAAATACGCAATGCCGCGATCGTGAAAACAAGCTTCAGGCCGTATTCGAGCGTATTGATGATGAAATTGTTGCGGATCAGACGCAGCCCGATGAACACTTCCTTGAAAAACTCCGCGTGGCCCGCAAGAAAGATCGCCGGCGCGGCCGCCGCGATAAACGGCGCGAGATCCCTCCTGCCAAGCGCCGCCGCAAGCGGCCCCGCCAATACAAACCATGCCGCCATGAACGCCGCGCTCACGCAAAAACGCAATACCAGCGCGGAACCGAAAACGGACGCCAGCCGATCCGTTCCGTCATGCTGCGCCATGTGTTTTTGAGAGGAGAAATTTATGCCGCAGTTGGCAATGATCGCAAGAATGGAAAAAACGGAATAGAACAGGTTCCACTGTCCGTAAACGGAAGTGCCGGCCTTGCGTGCAAGATAAACCTGAAAAGCGTAAAACAGCACCAGCGCCGAGCCTTTGGCGGCGAAACTCCAGAATACAACAGGCCCGTACTTTAACCTGCCGAAAAAATTTGCGATCATTTGCCCGCCGCAACCGCCGTTTGTGGACATTTTGGCCTCATAATTTCACAGGAGCTTTTGCCGCCCGTACAGCAGAACCCGCCTCAGCAGCCCGCGTTTCTTCCGTCTATAAAATTCAATACCCGCGAATTTTGTATGTGGACATTTTATACACAACCCCCGGATCGCGTTAATATCCCGCCATGCGCGCAAGCCAAGCATTTTATTATACATTTTTAAGCGTATATTGTCGTTGCGCGCCACGCGCGCGGGACATGCGGAGCGGCACCCGCTGCAATGGCGGGGTTGGGACATCGCGCGCCGTGCGTGTTGTACATGCCGCCACGCGAACGGGACAGGCCCTGTGCGTTTCTGCCCCCCCAAGGCCGGAAACCGCATGCTGTGCTCGCGGGATATGCAGCAGCCGCTGTCGCGCGATATATTGTAAAATGGCAGATACGCCAAGGATATTTTTTTCGCAAAATGAAAATATTGATTCTGAATTACGAATATCCGCCGCTCGGCGGAGGCGGGGGGCACCGTTCCCGTTCCATAGCCGCGACCTACGCCCGCGAAAACCACGAGGTTTATTTCCTGACCACGGGCTGGGACCGGTTCGGCATTTTCTCCGAATATGGCTTTACCGTAAACAAACTTGACATCGGACGCAAACGCACCCATATCTGCACTTCGCCGGAAATGCTGAAATTCGTCATAAAAACGTGGCATGCGCTGACCGGCATACTGCGCGAAAACAAATTCGACCGGGTGCATGTTTTTTTCGGCGTGCCGACCGGGCTTCTTATATTTCACCCGGGCCTTA
>JAQVSV010000083.1 GCA_028700325.1 Elusimicrobiaceae bacterium
GGCGGATTCCAATCTTACCACCTTGCTGGAACTGGCGTACCATCCCCATCTGGAAGGCAAGCACGGCTACAACGGCAAGGGTTCGCTGAAAGACGGTTCCTACGGCGAGGATCTGTATATCCGGGTGCCCTGCGGCACAATAGTGCGCCGGAGCGGGCGCGTGGTTGCCGATCTTATCGAGCCGGGCCAGAGCTGGCTCGCCGCCAAAGGCGGACGGGGCGGACGGGGAAACGCATCGTTTAAAACACAGCTTAATACCGCGCCGCAGATTTCGGAGAAAGGCGAGCCGGGCGAATCGCTCGAGCTGGATCTCGAACTCAAAATTCTGGCGGACGCTGGGTTTGTGGGGTTTCCGAACGCCGGCAAATCCACTCTGCTGGCCGCGCTGAGCGCGGCCCGGCCCAAAATTGCGGACTATCCGTTTACCACGCTCAACCCCAACCTCGGCATCGTATATCACAAAAAGCGCAGTTTCGCCGCGGCCGACATTCCGGGCCTCATTGAAGGCGCTCATGAGGGCAAGGGGCTGGGTCATAATTTTCTGAAGCATATCGAGCGCACCCGCGTTATCGTGCATCTGGTTGATCCGCTGGGTTTTAAGGATATCGAGCCGGCGGAATCGGTTCGGGTGATCGCGTCGGAGCTTGGGAACTTCAGCTCCAAACTGGCTCGCAAGCCGCGCATCATCGCGGTCAACAAGTGCGATCTGCCGCAGGCGCAGGAAGTTTACAGGGCTGTCAGAAAAGCGTTTCGCACGCGCAAGGTATTTCTTATTTCCGCGGCCACCCGGCAGGGTCTGGACGCGCTGCTCGACGAAATACTCCGGCTGCTTGACATTGTGCCCGCAGTCAGAATCAAGCCCGGGGACGACCGGCCCGAGATCGCGCGTCATGCGGTGGAGCCGCTGTTCACGCTGGAGCGGGACGAAACGGGGCTTGTTGTGGTGGGCGGGGCCACCATAGAGCGGAAAGTGCAGATGACTAATTTCGGACAGCCGGAATCTGTTATCCGGCTGAGAAAATATTTCAAGACGGTGGGCCTTGACAAGGCGCTCGCCAACAAGGGCATTCACGAAGGCGACAGTGTGGTTATCGCCGGCCGCGAGTTCGAGTGGAGCTATTCGCCCGGCTCCGACATGGCGGAACGGGCTGTTTCCCGCCGTAAACGGGCATAACCCGGCAACCAGTTTAAAGAGCCGCGCCGGATATCATCCGGCGCGGCTCTTTTTTATAAATTCCGCTTGCAAAAACCCGGCTCTGGCCGGCATGACATAATGATTACCGGCATGGCATAGCTCAGGCAGGGGTGGCGGAAGCGTGTAACCCCGCTGGCGGGGCAAACGGAGTTTGTGGAAGAAACCTCCCCGGCTTGCCGGTAAAGCGTAATAACAACCGGCAGGGCAATGGCACAGCGGGGGGGCATGAGAAGCGGTATTGCGCAGGTTGTGCTCTAGCGGGCCGGTTTTTCCATGATGGAGAGCAGTGTTTCCCGCCGCAGACGGTAGGCTTTTGAAAAAGCGGTATTGCTTAACAGAACCGCGGGTGTTTTCGCGATCATCGTGTAAACCTGTCCGCGGTTTATTTTTGCCTTTACGGCGGGATCAAGAATATTGTCCGTTTTCGCGATTTCGGCCAGAGTGTCAAGACACATATAAACCGGCCACGCCACCGCCGCCCTCATGCGCAGCTGGCTTTTGGGGATGGCGCGCATGTAGTCCTCGGCGGAGGCCAGATTGTCCAGCCCCCAGAGCAGCCACTTGCGCAGCACCGGCCGGAATTTTGGCATGCTGGCGGGTTGGAGCAGGCCGCGCGGCTCAAGCCCGGCGGCTCTGATGTCCTGTATCGGGAAGTAACACCGCCCGATCCGCAGGTCTGACGCCACATCGCGCAGGATATTGGTTATCTGAAGCGCTTTTCCGATCCCGTCGGCGCGTGCTTCGTTGCGCAGATCGGGGTCGCGCATGACTTTGCAGATTACGGCCAGCCGCGTCCAGAACAGGCCCGGCCCGCCGCCTATATAATGGCAGTACTCGTCCAGCTGGCCGGCGGAGCCGAACGCGCGCATGGTGGTTTCGTCCCGCCCGAACAGTTCCAGATCGGCGGTCATGCCGCGGCATACGTCACGCACGGTCTGCAGGGTGATATCGCGTTCCGCGGCCGGCATCGAGTCATAAGCCGACAGAATGTCCGGCAGCCTGGCGATCAGTTCCTTTTCATGCGGCAGATCCGATCCGGCTGTAAGGTCCCTCACCAGCGAATCAGCATGTTCGGCGCGTGCACGCGCGTCCGTCAGCAGCTGGGGAAATATGCCAATCCGCGAAAGTCGTGTTTCGTAAGGCACCACTTTGGTGTCGGCCACGGAGTCCGCCGCGCGGCACAGCAGATAGCACACGCAGAACGCTTCGCTCATGCGCGGCGGCAGCGCCCTTATGCTCAGATAAAGCGAACGGGAAGTTTTTTTCAGTATGGGAAACAATGCCGGATTCATAAAACCTTGCCAGATCCTACGCAAATTCATATGTTAAAATATGACCAGTAATAGTTTATAATATATGAAATGAAAAAGCTTTCCGAAGTTTCAGTGCTGGCCTGGAATATCGCAGGGGCTGAGGCGATAAGCGCGAAGTTTGACACCATTCGGCGCGAGCATCTGTTTGTCAGTCTGACGGAAATAGAGAAACTGCTGTCGCTGACTGCGGCAAAACTGAATTTCAGCGACGCGCAGGTCCGGCGCGCGGCCGACGAATACGCCGATATTTCCGGAATTTTCGAGAAGCTGAAACTGGATCCGCGCAAACTGCGGCGCACCGTGCGCGCGGCCATGGGCGAAGGCAAAACGGGCGCGCTTTCCGGCAATATACGCCGCAGCGCGGAGTGCAAAGAGATTTTTCAGCAGGCGGAAGCGCTTGCCGATTCGCGGGAGCAGGTATCTTCGCTGGACCTGCTGGCCGCGCTGATGGGCAGCCCGGGCAAGATAATTTCGGACGCGCTGTCCGATTACGGGGTGGAACCGTCGCGCATGCTGTCGGCGACCAATGAGGCCCGGCTTGGGAAAAAACAGGCGCAGGGCGGCGCGCAAAAAAGCGGCGCGGAAGCCGCGCCGGCGGAGCAGGCCAGGCCGGAAGCGGCCGCGCCTAAAGCAAGGGACAATGAGCGGTTCATGCCGCCGGCGTTACGGTCGGATAAGGAAAATGCCGCGCCTGCCGCAGAAAAACAGAACCCCGGGTCGGACCGGTTCAAGCCGCCATTGCCGGAGCCGGATCATCTGGCAGAAGAGCTTTTCGGGCCGCGCAGGGAACCTGCGCGGATGGACAATTCGCCCTATGCGCCGCCGCTGCCGGCGCGCGGGCCGGCCGGCGAGAAACCGAAGATAATCGTGCGCGGCGCGTCCGGGTACGGTGATGAGTATGTTCCGCCGAAACACGCAGATAAAATTCTGAAAATCGGCAGGAACCTGGTCAGGCGCGCGAGCGAAAAAATGCTGCTGCCGGCGGTGCAGCGCGAGAAAGAGGTAAAGGCGGTTTTCGATATACTGGACCGCAACGCCAAAATGCCGCTGCTGATAGGGGAAGACGGGGTTGGCAAGTCGGTGCTGATCCACACACTGGCGATGCGCGTGTGGGACAATACCGCGCCCGCCATGATGAAAGGCGCGAATATTATCGAGTTTTCCACCGGCGAACTGCTTTCAGCGGCCGATGGCGACCCGGCGGAGTTTTTCAAAAGCATTTTGAAGGAAGCCGAGAAGCATCCTTCGGTATATCTGTATGTGACGGATCTGCATGAGCTGCTCAAACGCGCTGATTCGCTCAGCATTCTGCTCAAGGATTTTGTCATGGACCGCGGCGTGCACGTTATCGGCGGCACCACGCCTAAGGGTTTTAAGGAAGATATCGAGCCGGAAAAGAAATTCGCGGTTTATTTCGAGCCGGTTGACGTAAAGGAGCCTGACCAGGCCGCGGTGCTTGAAATTTTACGGGCGAACAAGACCGGGCTGGAGATAAAAAGCGGAGGCCGTCTGACCGATCGCGCTTTGCTGGCGGCGTATACGCTAAGCACAAGGTTTGGCCTGCCGGGTTTCATGCCGAGGAAAGCGCTGGGCTTGATCCGTGCCGTCTGTGACCGCGCGCGTGAGGGCGATACGCCGCAACTGCGCGAGCGGTTCGCGGAAACGGCCCGGAAATTCGGGCTGGAACAGGAACCCGGCATAAATGAGCTGTGGGTCTGCCAGACGGTGGCCGAGCAGGTCAATTCGCGCCTTGAGGCGGTGGCCGCGGAACTCAACGGGCGGTCGCCTGCGCGGATGGAAAATCTCAGCCGGAATATAAAAGGCACAATCGTGGGCCAGAACGAGGCGGTGGAGCTGGTCGCCGCGCGGATAGCCAAGTCGTCGGCTTTTGCCGGGCATAAAACCGACAAGCCGCTGGTGTTTTATTTTGTCGGTCCGCGCGGAGTGGGAAAAACGGAGCTTGCCAGGCGGATGGCTGTTTCGCTTATCGGAAATGACGAGGATATGTACGTTTTCGATATGTCAAAATACAGCCGCGAGGAGAGCCTGCGGCGTATTTTCGGTTCGAGCGATACCGAGGGCCGGCTGGAGCTGGCGGTAAAGGAATCGCCGTTCGGGCTGGTGCTGTTTGAAAATGCGGATAAAACCCTGCCGATGTTTTACAATCTGCTGGCTTCTTTTATCGAGGAAGTCGGTTCGCGCGGAGTGGAACTGCGCAATATCATTTTTGTGATCGCGTCGGGCCTGTTTTTCGAGGTGACGGATATAGCCAAATATCCGTCTGACAAAGAAATAGTGAAATCGGTGATGGACAGGATTCCGACAGTTATCCAGCATCATATAAGCGATGTTGTGCCATTCCGTCCGCTGAGCGTGCAGAGCGCGAACCTGATACTGCTTAAATGGATAGACGAAGCGCGCACCACAATGCAGAAGGAACACGGCGTGTACATCCAGATGGGCCGGGAAGTGGAGCGCGCGCTTGTGCGCACGGGGCTGAGCCTGGAATCGGGCACATACCGGCTGAGAATGGTTTTTGACCAGATTGTAATGCAGCCGCTCCAGCGCGTAATATCGGCCGGAGTGGTGGTGAAGCATAAACAGTGGGTGTTTATTCTGTCGGACGATCATGTGGTGCTGATGCCTAAAAAAGATTCCGAAACAAAAGCCTAGTTTCCATTGCGCCGGGTGCGAGGCCCGGGCGCTTTCCTTCCATGGGGTAATGAAATATTGTTTGTCCGGCCGGCTGATTGCCGGCGGACGGCCCGGTGTCGGCTGCGCCCGGGTTGATGCCGAGTCTATCCGTGGCATGGCGTATTATCACGGGGGTGCAGGCGCCGGTATCCTCTAAATCGTGGTGCGTCAGTTTTGCCGGGAGTTCGGCGGTTGTGGTGAAAAAGGCCTAACCCGAATATGGGTCTTTGGATGGTGTTGAACTTTCTTTTTTTCAAGTAAACTTATATTGGCCGTGCTGATTAATCAGGGTTTGCGGCGAGTTTTGCGTATTATACGCAGCAGCAGGCGGACAGTAACGGCAGTAACTGAAGGGAAGACGTTCCCGGTTTTGATTTGGGAATGTAAAACAGTCAAAAAATAAATAAGGAGAGGGTACATTATGAAATCAAACCGTATGCTTTTTGCCGGTATGGCGCTGGCTGTGGCCGTAATGGGCGGCGGAATGGCGTTTGCGGCTGATCAAACCCAGAAAGATATTGACCAGCTGAACAAATCCATAGCGGAAAAAGGCGGAAAATGGGTGGCGGGCAGGACTTCCGTGTCAGACATGTCGTCGCAGGCCCAGCAGTATCTGGTCGGGCTTGGCGTGGAACCTTTAGACATAGGCGCGGCTCCGTTAAAAATGGGCCGTGCGATATTGCCGGAAAGCCTGGACTGGCGCGCCAATAACGGCGATTTCGTTACAGGCGTCCGCAATCAGGGCCAGTGCGGCTCCTGCTGGGCGTTTGCAATGACCGGTGCGCTTGAGTCTTACGCGCTGAGAGCCAAAAACACGCCCAATCGGGATCTGGATCTGTCTGAGCAGGTAATGGTATCCTGCAGCGGAGCCGGTTCCTGCAAAGGCGGGCGGCTTAATGCGGATTATCTCACCACTACCGGTCTTCCGCCGGAAAGCTACTATCCTTATACCCAGACTGACGGGTCCTGCTCGAACGTAAAACCGGGCTGGGAAAAAGAAACGAATAAAATCGGTTCCTGGGGCTCGGTTTCCAAGAGTGTTGAGGAACTGAAGGCGGCTTTGAATCAATTCGGTCCTGTGCCGACGGCGTTTATGGTTTACCGGGATTTCATGAGCTACAAGTCCGGTGTCTATTCTTATACATCAGGCGAACTGATGGGCGGGCACGGCGTACTGCTGGTCGGGTACAATGACGCTGAGAAGTATTTTATCGTGAAAAACAGCTGGGGCCCGAACTGGGGCGAGAACGGTTTTTTCAAGATCGCCTATTCCGAAATGGATAACCAGGTAAAATTCGGGATGATGACAATCGCGTATTATACGGACGATCAGGCCGGAGAATAAATTGCTGAGGACGGAAAAGCGTTCCCGGGCAATCCGGGAACGCTTTTTTTAAAATGACGCTTGCCAATGTCTGTATTTTAATGTAATTTGATATTAGTCGGCGGATTTTTCTCCGGACGTTACAACCAGTGGAGACAAAATCAGGAGAGAATAATATGAAACTGAACAAGATTCTTGTGGTCAGCTCGGCACTTGTATTTGCTTTGCTGGGAAGCGGGAGTGTGTTTGCGGCGGATGAAAGCCTTAAAGGCGATCCGCAGGCGCGGGTAGATGCAATTAACTCGGCGATAGCGGCAAAAGGCGCGAAATGGGTTGCGGGCCGGACGGAAATGGCGGAAATGCCTGTGCAGGATCAGGAGAATATGTTCGGGCTAAGTTTCGAGCCTTTAAACATTGGCGCGGCTCCGCTGCCAATGGGCCGTGCTGTACTGCCTGAAAGTCTGGACTGGCGTGCCAATAATGGTAATTTTGTTACGGAACCGCGCAATCAGGGTCGGTGCGGCTCCTGCTGGGCGTTTTCAATGACCGGGGCGCTCGAGTCTTATTCTTTGAGAACCAAAAACACTCCGAACCGGGAGCTGGATTTATCCGAGCAGGTAATGGTTTCATGCAGCGGTAGCGGTTCCTGCAAAGGCGGCCGGCTGAATGCCGATTATATCAAGACAACCGGGCTTCCGCCGGAAAGCTACTATCCTTATACCCAGACTGACGGGTCCTGCTCGAACGTAAAACCGGGCTGGGAAAGCGAGACCTACAAAATTGGCAGATGGGGTTCTGTGACGCAGTCCGTAAACGCGATCAAGACTGCGCTGAACAAGTACGGTCCGCTCCCGACCGGCTATCTGGTTTATGAGGATTTTCTGAACTACAAATCCGGCATTTATACTTATACGACGGGCGAACGCAAAGGCGGGCATGCCGTTCTGATAGTCGGATACAATGATGCGGAGAAATATTTTATCGTGAAAAACAGCTGGGGTCCGAGCTGGGGCGAGAATGGTTTTTTCCGGATCGCCTATTCGGAAATGGAGAACGAAGTTATGTTCGGGATGAGCACAATAGCATATTACAATCCCGTTCAGCGCGCAAAATAAGGGTTTAAGCGAAGCGAGAGGCGTTCCCGGAACCTTCGGGAACGCCTCTTTCATATTCGTGAGGTTGCTTGGTTTTGCGGCCGGATATCGAGAGCGAAATTCATTATGCAGATAATATGTCCGGATTGCCGGGCTGTAATAGCCGGTGAAGATGTCAATATTCAAACCGGGCTGGCGAAATGCGGCGGGTGCGGTTCGGTATTCGGGATCGCCGGGCAGGTCGGCGGAACCTTTTCCGCGCCGAAACGGGTAATTGAGCTGCCGGCGCGGTTTAAAACTGCGCATGAGGGCGGAGATTTTGTAATAACATACCGGTGGTTTTCCGCCAAGCATGTATTTTTGCTGTTTTTCTGCGTGTTTTGGGACGGGTTTCTTGTTTTCTGGTATAACATGGCATTGCGCGGAGATATTCCGCTTCACGCGATGCTGTTTCCGGTGTTTCATGTGTTATTCGGGTTTGTTCTTACCTATGTTGTGATAGCGGGTTTTCTGAATTCGACGCGGATCAGGATTAACCGGGAACAGGTTACCGCAACGTATTATCCGGTTCCGTTCCCGGGAAGCAAACGGATATCCACCTACGACATCAGCCAGTTTTATACCCATGAAACGGTTTCCCGTACGAAGAACGGCCGCTCGGTTGTATATGAAGTGTGGATAGAGAAGAAGGATATGATGCGTTGCGCGCTGGTGAAATATCTCGAGAAAGGGGAGCAGGCTTTGTTTATCGAGCAGGAAGCGGAGAAATTTTTAAATATTTCCGACAAACCTGTTCCCGGCGAATATAGATGAGTTCTGCGCGCGAAAAGAAACGCCGATAAGGATGACGCATTTGGTATAATGAATAATCTGGAGAGATGGCCGAGCGGTTGAAGGCGCAGTCCTGGAAAGACTGTATACTCGCAAGGGTATCGAGGGTTCGAATCCCTCTCTCTCCGCCAGATTTTTTCATAGATATAACTGCATGCCGGCTTCCGGGCACTCCTGCCTGGACCGGCATGTAGTATTCTATGGTACCTTTCTCGGCATCCTTAT
>JAQVSV010000084.1 GCA_028700325.1 Elusimicrobiaceae bacterium
GCCGCAAACGCCCAAAACCGCGGTGGCGTTTGTCGCTTTTTTTTCGATGGCTTCCTCGCTGCTGTCGTGGGGGTTCAGTCTGATTTTCAGCGGACTTCTGGTGCGGGAGCTGGCTCACCGGGTGAAAGGCATGGACTACCGTGCCGCAGGCGCGGCGGCCTATCTGGGGCTGGGGTCGGTATGGGCGTTCGGACTGTCTTCTTCGGCGGCTTTGATGATGGCGACGAAAAGTTCGATCCCGCCCAAACTGCTTGAAGTGGGCGGCGTGATCCCGCTTGCGCAGACTCTTTTTCTGTGGCAGAGCATGGCAACGGCGTTTATCCTTATCGCTGTTTCGGTTGCGCTGGCTTACCTGTCCGCGCCCGCTGGCGCCCGCGCCAAAACCGCAGAACAATTCGGCATAAAATACGAACCGCAGAGTTTTGACCAGGAGCCGCGCAGACGGCCCGGGGAATGGCTCGAATACAGCCCTCTGCTAAGCGTCCTGATCGGGCTTATGCTTGCGTGGTATCTGCTGCACGAGTTCCTCACTTCGGAAAAAGGCGCGCTCGCCGCTCTGGATTTAAATACCTATAACCTGATCTTCCTCACCGCCGGCCTGTTCCTGCACGGCACGCCCAAACGGTTCGGCAAAGCCGTGAGCAACGCGGTGCCGGCGGTGGGCGGCGTGCTGATCCAGTTTCCGTTTTACGCCGTTATTTTCGGTATCATAACCGGCACGGGCATTTCGGATTTTCTGGCAGGTCTTTTCGTGAGGTTCACCACGCATTCGACTTATCCGGTTCTGGTGGCGGTTTATTCCGCGGTGATCGGCGTGTTCGTGCCGTCCGGCGGGAGCAAATGGGTGATCGAGGCGCCGTATATCCTGCAGGCGGCGAATATTCATCAGGTCAATCTCGGGTGGGTGGTGCAGATTTACAATGCGTCGGAGGCGTTGCCCAATCTGGTCAATCCGTTCTGGATGCTGCCGGTTCTGGCGATTTTAGGCATAAAGGCGCGCGATATGGTGGGGTATTCTTTCATGCAGCTGCTGCTGCATCTGCCTATTGTGCTGTGGCTGTGCTGGCTGCTGGCGGGTACGCTGCCGTATCTGCCGCCGGCGCGCTAGGTTCCGTATTTTCTCCACCAGCCGGGATTGAGCGACAGTTTAAGTATAAGCCCGCGCGGCAGCAGCCGGCAGTTTTTCCCTAGCAGGTAGCCAGCGTATTTTGCCGCGGCCCGCGCGAAAAATTCCGGATACCGCCATACGGATAAACAACTCAGCGCGCTTAGCGCATACCGTTTGCCTTCACCCTCGGCCCGGCCCAGTTCGGCCAGCACATCTTTTTCGAGCGCATGCATTACGCCGATATCGAAATAGCGCGAAAATTCACGCCGCACCGGCAGATTGTGGGAATGGTAAACGCAGGCTTCGGCGTTATAGCACAGCGTGCCGCCGCGTTTGAGCAGCTGCAGCCCGGCGCACATGTCTTCGGCAATTATGATGTCCTCCCTGAACCAGCCTGCCTGCGCCAGCGCGTTTTTGCGGTACGCGCAGAAACTGTTTGACAAAAACGCCGTTTTCAGGCCCCAGCGCGCGCGATCCTCCCAGCGACGGCGGCAGGACTTGGGCGGATAGTTGAAGTGCCGCAGATGGCTGGCGAGCGGAGTGGCGTTTTCCGCAGGCAGCTGCCGGCCGTAAACCGCCGCGACCGCCGGATCCGCAAACGGCAGGAGCAGTTTTTCAAAACAGCAGGTGTCTGCCGGTAATGCGTCGTCCGTCATGAACAGCACAATATCTCCGCATGCCGCTTTGCCGCCCGCGGTGCGGGTGCCGCCGTGGTCAAAATCCGCGCGCGGTATTACAATTACCCGCGCGCCCCGATGTCCGGCTATGGCGGCGGTATCGTCATCCGACGAACTGTCTATTACGATTATTTCATCGGGCGGCAGGGTTTGGCGGCGCGCCGAGTCGAGCAGAATCGCGAGCGGGAGCGCATTGTTCAATGTTGGTATTACCAGCGAAAGTTTTGGCATGTCAGTCGCGCGCCGAGGCCGCCGCGCAGCCGACGGCAAAAAGAACGGCAAACGCCACCACCGCATGCTGAAACGAGGTTTCGGTTATGTTCATCACATAAAACCCCGGCAGCATGGCGGCCGCCCACAGGGTGAAGGGAGTAACCGTTTTTGCCAGCGCGGACAGCGAAATCTCCCACAAGGCCGCCAGCAGCCCCAGCAGCGCCAGCAGGCCCAGCGTGCCGCGTTCCACCATGTGCTGCAAATACAGGCTGTGCACATTGCTCCAGCCGTGCTGGCCTTCAATGGGGGCGGGGTGGTAGCGGTCAAATTCCCGGGCGGTGTTGTTCTGTCCGATCCCGGCAACCGGATTGTCGCGCCAGATCAAAAGGCCCGTGCGCCACAGCGCAAGGCGGCTGTTGGTGCCGGTGTCGGCGGTGGGCGCTTCCGGCGCTGGCCTGGCGGCGGTTTCCGCTTTGCGCACAGGATTGATGAAGCGGGCAAGCGTGGCGGGCCGCGCCAGCATGTAGCCCGCGGTGACAGCTAATAACAGCGCGCAGGTTTTTGCCACCGTGCCGCGTCGGGTTTTTGCAAGCGCGAAAAGTACGGCCATGCTTACGGCAAGCCCCATAAACGCGCCGCGCGACATCGAGGACAGCAACGCCAGCATCAGCGCGCCGGACACTATTGTGTATGCGATCTGTCCTTTGCGTCCGGCGGACGAGATGCGCAGGCATACCGCCAGCGTAAGCGCAATCGCGGTCAGCTCGCCGAATGTGACCGGGTGAACGGTGGCGTGCCCTCTGGCCTGCCCTTGAGCAAACACCTGATACAGCGCGTAAACCGCCGCCGTGCAGGAACCGGCGAGATAAAGCCAGGCGAGCTGTCTCAGCCTGTCCGCCCGCAACGCGAAAAGAAAAACGAAAAAACCCGCGCATTTGAGCAGATCAGACGGCATGTAACCGAAAGCCGCTTTTCCGTCCGCAGCCAGAGCCGCGCTCAAAACCGCCGCGCCAAAAAAAAACGACCACGCCAGCGCGCCGGTTCTTGCCGGTTCGACCGGTGCGGGATACTTTTTGAAGTGAAGATGCTTGAAAAGCAGGGCAAGCAGGGCTGTCACAATTCCCGCTTCGCACAGCGACACGGACAGGTTTACCGTAAGCGCGAAAAGGCACAGGCCCAGAAATACCGTGCTGTCGCAACGGGCTTCGATAACGGAACTGTCCATGGCTAGTAAGCTCCCCGGCTGGAAATCATGGCGAACGGGGTGCGGAGCATTATCATCAGATCCATGCCGAGGCTCCAGTGTTCAATATAATAGAAGTCCAGAACCAGCATTTCGTCAAAGTCCAGATCCGCCCGGCCGCTCACCTGCCACAGCCCCGTTATGCCCGGCAATACTCGCAGGCGCTGTTTCGCGGTTTCGGAATACTGTTCATATTCGCCGACTGTAGGCGGCCGGGGCCCAATAATGCTCATCTCCCCGCGCAGTACGTTGATGAATTGAGGGAACTCGTCAATGCTCAGGCGGCGCAGCCATTTGCCCACGCGCGTCACGCGCGGATCGTTTTTAATTTTGAAAACCTGCCCGGCACGCTCGTTTAAGTGGGACAGCTGGTCTAGTTTCAGGTCAGCGTCGGCTACCATTGTGCGGAATTTATAGATGTTGAAAATGCGCCCGTTGCGCCCGACCCGCTTCTGTTTGTAAAAGACGGGCCCGCGGCTGCCCAGCCTGATAAGCAGCGCCACCAGTACAAACGGAATGAATCCGCATATCGCCACCAGCGCGCAGAACAGGAGATCGGTAAACCGTTTGGTGTAGTAGGTCGTTCCAAAAAAAGAAGTATGATAAATCTGGATTACCGGCATACCGAACGCGTGGTTTAACTGCACTTCGCCAAGCCGTGTTTCGACCATGCTCGGCACGATGAAAAGCTCAACGCCCAGAAGCTCGAACTGGTCGGCGATGGCAAGCAGGTCGTTTTTATCGAACGAGGCGTTCGCCAGAATAACGCTGTTGACGCCGCGTTCGCGCGTGAGGTCCAGCAGTTCGGTTCTGGTGAGATGCCCGGCAGTGAGGCAGTCGGGAAACTCCATCCGTTTCAGCACCGCAAGCGCGGTTTCAGCCGATTTTCCTCCGCCTACTATCAACACGGTTCGGGAGGAGCCGAAGTGCTTGAGCGCGAATTTGCGGATCAGCCGCACCGTCATGTTTCCTGCGAAAACAAGCAGCGTGGCGATCGGCAGAGTCATCGCGTACACCAGCCGGGACTGCGCAAAGCTTTTGAGCATGAAAGTGAGCGCGAATGAAAATATCACGCTTAACAGGCAGCCGTGCAGGGCGCGCACGAAAACGTCTTCCGGTTTGACCGCAAAATCCGAATACAGTTTCGCTGAGTAATAAAAAACCATCAGCCATACCGGAATGATGGCGTAGAAATTCGAGGATATCACGGAAAACGGCTGCATGGCCGGCGGCGGCAGCAGCGCCACAAGCGGCCCGAAGTGAAAGCGCAGGCTGTACGCGTAATAAAACGCGGCGGAGATAAGAATAATATCGAGCGCCATGCCGGCAAGCGGGAGCCACAGCTTTTCAAAAAAAACAGCCGACCAGGCAAACAGTTTGCCGGGGCTGCGGGAAGCGGGAGCGGTTTTTTCTGCGAGCGTGCGCATATGCTAATGTTAACATATAAGCCCGCACCCGGTCGAGGCCGGGTAAGATCGCGGCAGGGTTCAGTCAATCATTCCGGCGGACATGATTTTGGGAGCGGTAAAACGCCCTATTCCTTTTACGGCGGTTTCATAATCCCGCGCGATTATCACAACGGTGAACACCGACGGCGCTCGCTGGTAAACGTAAACCGCGTCCGGTTCCTGCTTGAGGCGATAAGATATTTCTCGAAGCGTTTCGGCCGGAACCAGCTGATGGGTTTTCAGCTGTTGCAGGCTGTCGGGATGCATCACCAGCATATAGCTGAGATCGCGTTCGGTTTTTAGCTCGGCGGGCAGTTTATTGACGGACCAGTCAATCTGGGCCGCTCTTAAGTCGGACGGGTGGATCGCGGCAATTATCGGGTCAACCAGTGACGCGCCGAAATCCTCCTCCACCAGAAACATCTTGTGAAAATACAGCTGGGGCGGCAGCCGCTCGCCGAATTCCCGGGCTATGACGCTTATGTAGCCGTCGGCGAAATCCTCATGAAATAAGGTCCGGCCGCGGGCGAGCCACTGATCCATGAACGCGAAAACGGCTTTGGTGGCGCGGTCAATATATTCGTCTTCGTAAAACGAGCGCGGGCGAGCGAAAAATGCTTTGAAAGACCGGGCATCCATAAGACTGCGGTTGGTCATTGCCGTGCCGAGCGCGGTTGCGAGCGCTTCGTTAAGCAGGTTGCGCGCAGGGGTGGACACAGGATTTTCGCTGCCCGCGAATTTCTGCCGCAGCAGGCCGGCGTTTTCCCTGCCCGGATGCGCGTAGAAATAGTGGCATGTTTCGTGAACCACAGTGGCGAGAGTTCGCTTCGGATCATCCTGCCTGTTAAATTCGGCGATCGCGTAATTGCCCAGATACTCGCCGCGCAGCATCGGCTGTCCAACGTCCGCCGCGCGGTAGATCAGCATGACGGGCAGCTCTGTTTCGTCCGGTAGCTGCACTTCGTAAAAAGCCACAAACTGGGCAAGTTTTTTCCGCAACTCGGCATTATCAAGCAGCGAATTGACCGTTTCCACATAATTCGCGCCGGCCGGATCCGCTTCGGCTTTCCACCAGTTCATGAATTTCGGGTAAAACCGGTCCACAAAATCATTCATTACCGCCTTATCGGCGGGTTCGAGCGGCTGTGCCAGTTTTTTTTTGTATGCGGACAGCGTTGCCGCCTGCATGCCCGCTATGCGCCATTTATTGATAAGATTGCGGCCGGTGTTTTTGGATTTGTACACGTCAGCCGACGAAGTGTAGCGGCGCCGCAGTTCAAGCCAGGTGTTGAAAGCCTGTCGGTCGGCGGGGTTGGCAAGGAATTTGCGGTTCCATAAGGCGGCATAATTTTCCCGGCTGCAATTGATGGCGTCACTGCTCAGGCAGTCGGCCTGATACGCGAAATTCGCGATAGGCGACCATTTCGCCCGCAATGTCACCTCGGCCCGCGCATAACCGCACAAGCAGGGTATAAGAATTGTAAAAAGCAATATTGTTTTACGCATGGATCCCTCCGCCCGGCTTCAGGCAGTATACCAATTTTGCGTTAGCCTGATCCTGCGGCCGATTCGCCCGCCAGCCAGCCGGTGGAAAACGCCTCCTGCAGATTGTATCCGCCGGTTATCCCGGCCAGATCGAGCACTTCTCCGCAGAAATAAAGTCCGTCCACAAGGCGCGACTGCATGGTGTGCGGATCAATTTCGCTCAGACTTACTCCTCCGCGCGTTATGGTGGCTTCGCCGATTCCGCGCGGTTTGGTAATATGCATTCTGAAATCGCAGAACAGCCGCGCTATTTTAGCGCGCTCGCCGGCGGTGATGCCTGCGCATTTGCGGGTGTGTTGCAGGGCGCAGCGGCCGGCCATAACAACCGCAAGCGATTTTGGCAGCGTTTCTTTTAAATATGAGGAAAAGAGTTTGGCGCCGTTGCGGGCAAAATATGATTGAAGTTCGGCCTGGAACTGTTCGGCGGTCAGGCCGGGCGTGAGATTAAGCGAAACATCCACCCGGCGGTTTTGCTCAAGCGCGTCCACCGCGGCCGCGCTCAACACCAGTATCTGCGGGCCGGATAAGCCGAAATGCGTGAATATCAGATCACCATTGGCGGAAAGCGTTTTTTTTCCGTCAGCCATAATTGTAATACTGATGTTTTTTAAAGCCAGCCCCTGCAGTTTTGAAACAAACCATTCGTCCGATTCAAGCGGTATCAGCCCAGGTTTTAGCGGGGCTATTGTGTGTCCGCATTGTCTGGCGAACGCATAGCCGTCGCCGGTGGAGCCTGTTTCAGGATAAGATAATCCTCCGGTTGCGACAATCACTTTTTGTGCGGAAATAACATCTCCGTTCGCCAATTTAACGCCGATTACCACGGCGTCGCCGCAGAGCAGTTCGGCAGCAGCGGAATTGTGAAGGATTTTTACGCCGGATCCGGCTGCAAATGATTTCAGCGCGGCGAGCACGCTAGAAGCCCTGTCATTGGAAGGAAAGATTTTGCCGTCTGGATCAGTGCGGGTCGGCACGCCCCTCGACTTGAGGAATTTTATCAACTCGGCGGGTGAGAACGCAGCTAACGCTCTGTACAGGAAATTTCCGTTGTCGCCGAACGCCGCGACGAATTGCTTGAGGGAAGAGCTGCTGGTTACGTTACAGCGTCCGCCTCCGGTCAAGAGGAGCTTGCGTCCGGGCGTGGAGTTTTTTTCGATAAGCGTTACTGCCGCGCCTAGCTCCGCGGCCCGGCCGGCCGCCATAAGCCCTGCGGGCCCTCCGCCGATGATTGCTATATTCGCGCCGGAAATTGCGCTGTTAGATATTTGCGCCGTCATTGTTTATCTTCAATGATAGCAACGAAAGCGGCATCCTGCCTATAGCGTGTCGGACCCCATTGGCCAGTATGGAACGGATAAGCCGGTTTTCCGGCCTATAAAATGTGGTGGGATTGAGCGTCTGAAGTTGGCAAAAAAGTATTTTTTTGCTATACTGGAACGGTAGGAAATATTCCCCAGTAGCTCAGCTGGTAGAGCATTCGGCTGTTAACCGAAGTGTCGCAGGTTCGAGTCCTGCCTGGGGAGCCAGCTTTTCCTAAAGATAGAACTTCTGCCCATTTAGCGCCCGGCGCGATGGGCAGTTTGTATTTTACATGGCCTCCGTCCGGCGTGTCCAGGTCTATACGCTGCACCCAAGCCCGCAGGAAGGATTTTGTCTCCGTTATCGAAGACCCGTTAAGAAAGCCGCGCAGTTCCTCCGCATAGTCCTTAAGTTCCTTCTCCGACACGTTTATCGTTTCCTTGGCCAATTCTGCCTCAAGCGCCGCTTTAACCCCGTTAAGGGTATCCAGCTGCCCCTTGATGTCCTTTATACGCGGTGCGAGGTCCCCAAGGTCTACCTGACCGGTTTCCAGCGCATTATAGAGCTTTTGCAGGCGTTTATTGACCTCGATAATCTTTAGCTCCTGTTCATGTACCCTTTCCCGCAGTGTCCCCTTTTTAGCCAGCAGTTCTTCGTTTGTGTCCCGAACAAGCATGCCTAGATGCTTCGTGGTAATGACACGCTCGCGCAACTGGGCGATTACCGCGCCTTCCAGTTTTTTGCGGGGTATGAAATGGCAGTCGCAGATGTTTTTGCCGCGCTTCAGGTAATTCTGGCAGGCGTAATAAAAAAACTTGCCGGATTTGGCTGAACTGCCCACCAGCTTGGCCCCGCATTTGCCGCAGTAGACCATTCCTGAAAGCAGATAGTCGCTTGCCACTTCGCGCGGGTGCATGATAGCGGGTGCGCGCTGCTTTATCTCAGCCTGAATCTTGGTGAAAAGTTCCTTGTCCACAAGGGCCGGATGCGCGTCAGGTAC
>JAQVSV010000085.1 GCA_028700325.1 Elusimicrobiaceae bacterium
GATCAGGCATAATCCGCTTGCGGAGGATGCCGAAACGGTTGATGTCGGCGGAGCCGTTGTCATACCGGGTTTTTGCGACAGCCACACTCACCCCGTTTTTTCCGGCGCCAGGATCAGTGATTTTGCGCTGCGCACCGCCGGGGCGGACTATGCTGCGGTAAAAGCGGGCGGCGGAGGAATAATTTCCAGCGTGAAAGGCGTGCGCGAATCTTCGGAGAGCGCGCTTAAAAAGAAACTTCTGGCACGCGCCGAGAAATTCCTTATGGCCGGTACCACCACTATTGAGGCAAAGAGCGGGTACGGCCTGTCAAAAGAGTCTGAAATCAAAAGCCTGCGCGCGATCCGCCATGCGGCGGCGGAATGTCCGCTTGGCATGGTGCCGACCTTGCTTGCCGCCCACAGCCTGCCGCCGGAATTTTCCGACGCGGACAGTTATGTAAGCCACATCATGGCCGAAATAATACCCGCGGTCGGCGCGGAAAAACTGGCTGTTTTCGCGGATATTTTCTGCGAGCGCGGGTTCTTTACCCCGGCGCATGTGCGCGAGCTGATGGCTTGCGCCAAAGCGCATGGCCTTAAACCGAAGGTTCACGCCGAACAGTTCACGCACTGCGGGGGCCTGGAGGCGGCCGCGGACTGCGGGGCGGTTTCCGCCGATCACGCCGATCTGGCTGACAGCCGCGATATCGGGCTGCTGAAATCGTCCGGCACGGTGGCGACGCTGCTGCCGGCTTCAAATCATTTTCTTGGGCTGTCGAAATTTCCGCCCGCCCGCGCGCTTATTGACGGCGGAGCCGCGGTGGCTCTTGCCACCGATTTCAATCCCGGCACTTCGCCCTGCTGGAATATGCAGTTTGTGCTGAGCCTCGCCTGCACGCACATGGGCATGACCCCGGAGGAAGCGCTGTGCGCGGCCACCGTCAATGGCGCGTGCGCCATGGGGTTGAGCGGAACAGCCGGCCGCATCGAGGTCGGCCTGCCTGCTGATTTCGCGGTTATGGATGTGGACGACTATCGCGAGCTCTGCTATTATTTCGGCGACAATATGTGCGTGATGACGGTCAAAAACGGCGAGTCGGTCTACATTTCCGGTTAATTCCGCTGTTTCCATGATACCGAGCCCGCCGCAACTCAGGTTCCGGCGGGCTCGCTGTTATATGACCGGACGCGATTTCCTCCGGCAATCAGAAGGGGGTTTTAGATTACGCGATAAAATGATATAAATACATATAATATATTCCGAGAACAGGCCTGAAATATGATAAAAGTGGTACTTTTCGACGTGGACGGCACTCTGGTCAAGGCCGGCGGGTGTGGCCGCCGCGCGCTTAACCGGGCTTTGCGCAGGCTGTACGGCAAACGCGATATCTGCTCCGATCATATTCTTGCCGGCAGCACCGACCGGGACAATTTCACAAAATCGTTCATTTCCGCTGTGGGCGCAAAGCCGAAAGCGAGTGACCTGAAGCTCATTGAAAAGACCTATCTGGCATTGCTGCCCGCCGAAGTGAATGCCGCGGTCCGCGAACGGCGGTATGAAAAAATTGCCGGGGTGGAAAAACTGCTTGCAAATCTTTCCCGCCGCAAAAACGTGCTGGTGGGGCTGGGAACCGGGAACGTGGAACATGGAGCGCGGCTGAAGCTGGAGCCGTCCGGGCTTTGGCCTCATTTTAAATTCGGCGGGTATGGCTGCGATGGCCTTGAGCGGGTGGCTGTGCTGAAAACCGGGGTAAGGCGCGCGGAGAAGGTTTTGGGGATGAAGGTCAAACCGTCACAGGTTTTCATTGTCGGCGACACGGAAAAAGACGTGGTGGCGGGCAAGCAGGCCGGATACCATACCGGAGCGGTCATTAACGGCTATGGCTGCGCGGAAACGGTTATCCGCAGCGCGCCGGAACTGCTCGCCGAGGATTTTTCTGAAACGGAATATTGGCTCATGTGGCTGGGGCTTGTGGCTTCGGGCCAGAAAGTGGAACGGGGCTGCTTCATGTTTCCCAATTCCGCAATTGACCATGTTCAGCACGGCCGGACCGGCGACCATGCGCCGCAGGCTGACAGACTGTGTTGCGCCCGGCCGGCGGCAAAAAACCGGGCGAAAGGCAAAAAGTGATAAAAGTAAAGAAGAACTGGCCGCGCGGTTTTTTTGACAAGGTGTTTTACGAGCCTTCGTCGGTTTGCGCGCGCAAGAGGGCCGGCCTCGAGGCGGAATTTTTCGCGCGGGCGCTTGGCCTCAAACGCGGCATGAGCGTGCTGGACGTGGCGTGCGGACAGGGCCGGCACTCCGTTCTGCTTGCCGGGAAAGGGCTGGCCGTGACCGGCGTGGATGTGACCCGCGCCTATCTGGATGACGCGCGGGCATACGCAAAACGCGAAGGCGTGAATGCGCGGTTTGTCAGAACTGACATGCGCAAACTGGCTTATAGCGGCGAGTTTGACGGCGCGCTGTGCGCGTTCACCAGTTTCGGCTATTTCGACCGCAAAACCAATTTTGACGTGCTCAAGCGCATTTTTCGCGCGCTCAAGCCGGGCGGCAGGTTTGTGATTGATGTGATAAGCCGGGAATATCTCGAGCGGTATATGGAGCCGCGGGACTGGTTCGAGATGCCGGAGGGCGGGTTTCTGCTAGAGGAACATGAATTCGACGCGCGCGCGGGCCGGGTAAGAACCCGCATGGTCAGGATTTTGGAGAACGGCAGGATTATGGATCGCGCGTTCGGGCATATTGTGTACGGCGCCGAAGAACTTAAGGCGCTGCTTTTGAAAGCGGGGTTTGAGCCGCTGAAAAGCTGGAAATCATTTACGCCGGATGCGCCGGTGAAAAACCGGGCGATAGTGCTTGTGCGCAGGCCGGACAAATCAGTTTAAAACAAACGGAGGTTCGAGCTATGGGTAAAACAGTGGAATGCGTGCCAAATTTCAGTGAAGGGCGGGATTTGAACAAGATTAACGCTATCGTGGACGAAGCGCGGGCCGTGCCGGGCGTTGTGGTGCTGGACGTGGAAAAAGACGCCGATCACAACCGCACCGTGCTTACGTTCGTCGCTCCTGAGGAGAACGCGGTGGAGGCGATGTTCCGGGTGGTGAAAAAATCGGCCGAACTGATAGACCTCAACCGGCATCAGGGCGAGCATCCTCGGATGGGCGCGACCGACGTGGCTCCGTTTATTCCGGTTATGGGTACCACGGTCGAGCAGTGTGTCAGGCTGGCGGAAACTTTGGCGGAACGGATCGGGCGCGAACTGGAGATCCCCGCGTATCTTTATGACTGCGCGGCCCGCGTGCCGGAGCGCAGGAATCTGGCTGCGATCCGCAAAGGACAGTTTGAGGGCTTGCGCGAGCTGATAGGCAAGGACCCGGCCCGCACGCCGGATTTCGGGCCCGACCGTATTCATCCGACCGCGGGCGCGATTGCCGTGGGCGCGCGCCGGCAGATAGTCAATTTCAACGTCAATCTCGACACCGCCGACATGGAATTCGGCGCGTATCTGGCCAGGAAAATCCGCACTTCCGGCGGCGGCCTGCCCGCGCTGCGCGCAAAAGAGATATTCCTTGAAACGCGCGGCATCGTGCAGATATCCACCGTGCTTACGGATTACCATACCACGTCCGTGGAGCGGGCGCTTGAGGAAATCCGCCGGGAGCTTGCTCCCAGGGGCATAAAGATTGTCAGCACCGAACTGATCGGCCTGACCACGCAGGACGCGCTTGTCCGGTACACCGCCGAAAGCCTTAAACTGGAAAATTTCGACGCCAAAACGCAGATTCTGGAAACGCGGCTGGCGGAAATGCTCGGGACATGGCAGTCGGGCGCGAATGTTCTGGTGGAGGCGCTTGCCGCCGACACCCCGACTCCCGGCGGCGGTTCGGCCGGCGCGGTTTCGGCGGCTATGGGTTGCGCGCTGCTGATGATGGCGGCGGCGGTTTCCGCCCGCAGCAAGAAAGTTGACGAGTCGCATAAGCCGGCCCTGAACAAAGCCGTCGCCGAACTGAAAGCGGACAAGGCTGTGCTGCAGGGCTGTATTTCGGAAGACTCCCGCGCTTACGACCTGTTCACCGAAGCGGCGGCGCTGCCCAAGGGTTCGCCGGAGCGTACCCAGGCTATGCAGTCGGCTCTGCGTTACGCCGCGGAAGTGCCGCTTAAAACGGCGCAGACGGCGCACCGGTGCCTGGCGATTCTCAGGGAAATCGAGCCGAAACTGTCGCCCAACGTGGCTTCGGATTTCAGAAGCGCGGGTTTTCTGCTGGATGCCGGTATAAAGTGCGCCGTGGAGAACGTGCATATCAACATGGCGATGATAAAGGACGAAACCGTGGTGTCAGGCCTGAGCGCCGCGCTGGACGGGTTGCGGAATTGAATGTTTGAAAGCGGGCCGTGGCGGCCCGCGCAATGAGCCGATTGCTGACGGCAGCAGCTGAAATTTAGGGGAATGTATGGCAAAGAGGAATAAAAAGCCGGGCGCACACGAAAAAAACGCTAAACCGGAAACAATCCGGGCCGGGGACGAAGGCGGACGGCAGTCCGCGCCGGGACGGGACACCGAGCCTGTTGCGGAACCCGCCGTTCCTTCTGCCGACACCTGGACCGCGAAGGATACGCAGACCGAAATACCGGCCGGCGAGCCTCAGGACATGATTTCACGGCTTGTGCAGACTGACACGTTCCGCGGTCAGCAGTCCCCGGAATCCGGCAACGCCGACACTGCGAAAGACACCGGCACCGATCCCGCCCCGGAATCCGGCGCGGAATCCGCCGCTGCCGGACAATCCTCTGCGCCGAAGGCCGGCGCGCCGGCCGGGCAGGGCGTGTCTGACGGCGCGGGCGCGCAGGAAAACAAAATTATAGCCAGGGCGAAAACCGTATCGGCAAAAGTCATTCCGCCCCCGCCTGCGGAAAAACCGGACGTGCGGGAGCAGGACGCGGCGCTGCCGCCGGTTTTGGAGAGGGCTGAGCCGGACGTGTCGAATATTGACGATATTTTCTCCACCATCGAAGTGGCCGCCGCGCCGCCGCAAGAGGCGCCGGCTCCGCGCCGGCGGAAAACGCCGCCCGAGGAGCTGGATGAGAAGAAATCGCTCCGGCGGCTGCGTGAAAAGCTGTCGGAACTGGGCTGGTCGCGCGACGAAGTGTACCGCCTTTCCGTGAAGTTTTTCGGACGCCGCACCGCCGCCGAGATTGATGAGGATTACCGCAACCTGCTCAATTCGTTCCGGTATGTGGAGAAGCCGGAGGAGAACCGCGAACTGGCGCTGAAGGTGATGCTGGACGAGCTGACCAGCACGGAAGCGGTCAAAAGTTCCCATATCAGGATGCGGCGCGGGGAATTGCGCGAGCAGCTGGCGGAACTGCCCTGGGCGGCCGACATGGTGGACGCGCTGGTCGAGAAATACGCCGACGAGAAAACCGCGGAAGAGCTGCTCATGCGGTTCAACATCATTCTGTCAGATCTGCCGTATGACGCGTCTTCTTCCGAGAACAACGCCCTTGCCGCTGGCATTCTGCTTGACGCTTCGCGCTTTGACGAGAGTTTCGAAATCGCGGGCAAGCGGGTTTACGCGCTGGCTCTTGCGCGGGAATTCGAGGATATCCCGCAGGAACTCAGCCAGCGGCTGACCGATAAATACTGGAACAGCGTGAACGCCGAGGAACTGGGCGAGATGTCCGACCGGATTTCTTCGGAGATCAGGCACGGCGAGCATCCCCGCAACTTTATTCTGTCGCTGCGGGTGTTGACCGGCGAGCTTACCAAAGAGGAAGCCTTCAACGAGGCGCGCCGCCGCAAAAATGTGGATGACATCGCCAAACTCGGCGAAAAAATCAGGCTGGAAGCGGAGCTTGTCGCCAGCGTCACCTCCGCCTATACCGGCGCGGACGGCAACTGGTTCGACGCCGAATTTCCCAAGGTTTTCGCCAGACTGTATGTTTATTCCGGTTCCGCGGCGGCCAACGCGGTTCTGTCCGTGCGGGCTCTGGCTGGTGAAATAACCGCAGACGAAGCGGTTCTGCGCTCGCTGGCCGGCAAAAACGCTTATGATATCGGTGCGCTGGCGGAACAGATCTTTCTGGAAGACGAGTTTGCCGGGGCCGTGCTTGAGTTTTACGCCAGGAACCGGAACCGTGAATTCGTGTCGGATTATTCCGGCCTGCTGGCGCGGTTTCCGCAGCACGATGGGGTGCGGCGGTTCGCGCCGCGCAACATCCTGCATACTATTGTAGGCGATATGGGTGTTGAAAAAGCGGTTTTTGTTTCCGAAATCATGGACGCATTTGACTCCTATAACGTCGCTCCGGAGGATGCGGGCCGGCTGGCCGATAAATATATGGGCCTTAAAACGGCGGACCAGCTGAAAGCGGAATACGAGAGCGTGCTGTCAAAAATTCCCTGTCTGGAGAGCCAGGAGGAGAATCAGGGCGTCGCGCTGGACGTGCTGCTTGACGGTTCCGGCGAAAGCCTGCGCGATGCCGTTGAACAGGCGGCTATCGTGCGTGACCGCACTTTGTTCCAGCGCGAACTCAACAAGTACGGCTGGTTTGTGGGCTATGCCGCGGAAATTACGGAACGGTTTCTGGGCCGGAAGCAGGTGGATGAGGTTGTATCGTCATTTACTGGCATGCTTGACACCCTGCCGTTTGCGGTCAGCCGGGAAGACAACGCCGACATCGCGCGCAAGGTGCTGATGGGCCGGATGTCGGAGGACGAGGCCCGCCGGCAGGCCGAGTTCCGCCGCGATCTGGCGGGCAAACGCTGGGCGGTGAATTACATAAACGAAATCGTGTCCGCCTATCTGGGCACCAAAAAGCCTGCCAAGGCCGTTGAAGCGCTGGACAGACGGCTTTCCAAATACGGGTTTTTAAACCTTTCCCGCGCGCTCAACCGCTATGCGGTTGACCTGGCCGTGCTGGAACTGAACGGGCAGGCCCGCGAATTGCCGGTAACGCTCGCGCTGGAGCTGATGGAGGCGGAGATCTCGCTTGAAAACGTCAAGCGGGTTTATGCGGAAGTCGAGGCGAAAAAAGAGCTTGATTTCAATCCGGTCGAGGTGGCCCAGTATTACCGCGAAAGCATGGCGTCGGGCATTACCGCTGATGAAGCGGTCAGCCGGGTTATCGGCCTGTTCTCCAAAGACAGCGCGTCGGCCAATTGAGCCGGTTGAAGGCGCTCGAAATTTTGAGCGGGGCGGTTTTATAATATTGACGGCGGGCGATATAATCGCCCGCCGTTTTTTCAGGCATTTGCAATCTGCCGGGCTGGCATTCGCGCGCGGATCCGATAGTGAAAGCCGGTTCGCACGGCTAACCCGGACAAAAAAGAAACACCCGGCTCAAGCCGGGTGTTTCATAACGGCGAAGTTTTTGAGTTAATGTATGCCGTGCATCCACTTTTTGAGCTTGCCGGACAGCCCCCACAGTATGATCGCGGATCCGAACGCCGTGCAGGTAGGGATGGTGAAGAACAGCACTTTGTTCATGTTGTCGTAGTCGCCGGCGAACATTCCGCCGACAATGTTGGCCAGAAATGACGAACCCAGCCACACGCCCATCATGACCGATACGAACCGCAGCGGCGACAGTTTTGTTACCGTGGAGAGTCCCACCGGCGACAGGCACAGCTCGCCCAGCGTGTGCAGCAGGTAAACCGCCACCATCCACAGCATGCTTACCGCGCCCGAGGTCTTGTACATGTAGGCGGCCAGGATCATCAGCACGAACCCTGAACCGAGAAAGCTCAGCCCGTAAATGAATTTCACCGGCGTGCGCGGCTCAAGCCCGCGCTCGCTGAGGTTGACCCACATATTGGCGAAGAACGGCGCCAGTATCATGATGAACAGCGGATTGAGCGACTGGAAATAGCTTGCAGGCACGGTCCAGCCGAAAATCTGCCGGTTCACGCTCTGGTCGGCGAACAGGGTAAGCGAACTGCCGGCCTGCTCGAACGCGGACCAGAAGAAAACCGAGAAAGCGGTCAGGATGATAATAACCGCCAACCGCTGTTTTTCCACCAGCGTGAGCGGCGTGTTCTCGATGTTTGTGCCGTCGGCGGCTTTTTTCTGCCCGCCGGCTGGTTTGAGGCCGATGTCGCCGAGATGCTTGTGCTGGCCGTGCAGATAGGTGAACAGGCCGATCAGCATGCCGAAACCCGCCGCTCCGAACCCGTAGCGCCAGTCATATTTTTCGCCGAGCGTGCCGCAGATCAGGGGAGCGAACAGCGCGCCCAGATTGATGCCCATGTAGAAAATGGTGAAGGCACCGTCGCGGCGCGGATCGTCCGGCGCGTACAGCTGGCCGACGATGGTGGAGATGTTGGGTTTAAAGAACCCGTTGCCG
>JAQVSV010000086.1 GCA_028700325.1 Elusimicrobiaceae bacterium
CGGCGAGCTGGTGAAAACGATCAGGAAATCAAGCAGCGTTGACAATATCGCCTGGGATGTCCGCAACGACGACGGGCAGAATGTGGCGAGCGGGCTGTATATTTATCTGATCGAGTCGGGCGGCCTGCGCAAAACGGGCAAACTTATCATTATCAAGTAGCGGAGCGAAAATGCGTAAATTACTGGCGGGTGCAATTCTTATCGGAGCGGCGTTCTGGCAGCCTTATGCCGCGGCGGGCGACGCGGAAGCCGATTCCGTGCCGTTCGTTATAAACTATCAGGGCCGGCTGGAACAGAACAACGCTCCCGTAAACGGCACCGTGCCGATGGTGTTCCGGATTATGGACGCCGCGACCGGCGGCAACGTGCTCTGGACCTCCCCGGAACTGATCGTGACGGTAACGGAAGGCATTTTCGGCACTTCGTTCGAGCCGCCAATGAGCATTATCGGAAAGGCGGGCAGCAAATATCTCCAGATTACCGTGGATAACGATGCGCTGAGCCCCGCCGAACGTATGCATTCGGTTCCTTTCGCCTATGTGGCGGCCGCGCTGGCGGACGGCAGCAATATCACCGTGTCCACTTCGATAGCCACTTACGGCTATGCCGATTCCTTCAGCGCGACCCGCATCTATATCAACGGACAGGAGTGGACCGGCTCCACGCAGACTTCGGTGGCATCGGTTTATTCCAGCGCCAACGTAAGTGTCGGGGTGGGCGCGCCGGCTTCTTCGGCCGACGGGCATATTACATTTTTTGTCAACAGCTACAGCGCGGGGAAAGTGGCGTCTTTTTATCCGAACGGCAGTCTGCTGCTGGGTGGTTCGGCAGGCGCGTACGACTCAACCAATCCTCAGCACCGGCTTATGGTGGACGGCGATATAGGGCATTACGCCGATTCGGTTTCGCCGGCCTATTTCGGCCTGCTGCATAAAACCGGCGTGACGGTGCGGCCCTCGTCCCGTTATTCCGCGACCTATCCCAACGGATTGCTGCGCGTGATGCCGCTGGCCGATTCGGCCGCCCGCAGAGCGGCGGTAGAGCTGTACGCGGTAGCCAGCGATACGGCCAGCGTCAATCCGGCCTCCTACGCGCGGGGCGTTTTTGAAATGTCGGGCTCAAGCCTGGCGATCAGGACAGAAGCTTCAGGCGCGGGCGTGCCTCTGTCTTTTGAAACCGCGGGCGAGAGCCGGGTTCTGGTTTCCACATACGGTTTCGTGACGGATTCCAACGGCGCGCATTCCGCGTGGGTCTATTTTTCGTCCGACGTGTATGTGCGGAGCGGCTTGAGGTCCGGCGATGTGGTGGTGGGCGCGCACGGAGGCAGTTCGCCCGTCGCGGGCGCGGCGGAAATAATGTCGCCGGCCGGCGCCTTGATTATTCAGGGGTCCACAGGCACGTCGGTCGGCATCGGCATTTCCACTCCGAGCGCGTCGTACAAACTGCATGTGAACGGCAGCGCGTATTTTGAAAATTCCGTTACGGTCGGGAAATTAACCAACCCGGCCGACCGGCTGGTGATAAATTCCAGCAATACCGCGATTAACGGCAATCTGCTGGCTTACACTTACGGCCGCGACAACCGCGTGGAACTGCCCACAACCACGATATACGGAACCCTCAACGTCATTAACGGCATTTCGGTGAACGGGAACGGAAGCGCGTATCTCGGTTCCACGCAGACCTTCACGGGCACGAACACGTTTTTCAATCCCGTGCATGTCACGAGCAATGTGTTCACGCTGGGTTATCCGGCAGTGCCGGCTGTGGATGTGTCGAAGGGCCTGTTCATTGTCGGCGGCGAAAGTACGGACAACGCGCGGCTTTCGCTTGTGGCCGGAACGGGCCAGGGCGCCGTCGGCACGAACGCCGACAGCGAGCTGTATTTTTACCGCGGCAGCACCGAAGCCGCACGGTTTGCCACTGGCGGCGACAGCAACCTTTCGCTGTATGTGAACAAATCCGCCCGCGCGGAATTCAGCGCTGACGGCAATATCGCGCTTGCGCTGTCCACCGCGTCGGAAACCCAGCTTTCTGTTACTGGAGGCGGACTGCTGGTAAAGCAGGATCCTGACGCGGAGGCCGCGTCATTGCTTGTGAGCGCGTCGGACGGGCGCGTAGCTGTCGGCACTTCCTCGTTCGGTTCCAATTCGCAGCTTACCGTTGCCGGTTCCATGCGGGTTTCCGGCACCGGCGCGGGAATTTATTTCCCGGACAATTCGTTTTTAACTTCCGCTTCAGCGGTTCAGGCGACGGCGGAGGCCGTGTCCAACTCCACCAACGCGGTTGTAACCGGAGGCACGGACAGCGGCATCGGCAGCGTAGTGCTTCAGGTCGGCGCGGGCAAGGCGGATGTGGTCATACGCAACAAGGAGGGTCCGGCGGGCGTGGCCAATATGGGCATCGGCACTGACGATCCCGCGGACCGGCTGCATATACTTCTGGGCAATCTCAGGGTCGGATCCCGTTCGATTTCCAATCCGTTCGGCGGCAACAGCGCGATAGTGGAAAACGGGCTGCTGGTAAGCAAATCCGCCTATCTGGCGACCGCGTCCGGGTCGGTGGGGATCGGCACGTCCACGCCAGGCGGGTTCAAGCTGGGAGTGGAGGGCGATATCAACACTTCCGGCGGGTTGTACGGGAACGGCGCCTTGCGTCTTACGTCCGCCGGCGCGCTGAAAAATATCGCCGGGATGGATTTTGCGTCAACAGCCGTATCTTCCTATACGCTGGCGACGGATAACAAAATACTGAATCTCAATCCCGGCAGTTCCCATGTAAATCTGGCGACTGATCTTTATGTGAACGGTACCCAGTTCCTTACGGTGAACCGGTGGCTGAGCAACATAAACGTTTTCAACCAGACCGTGGGCACGTTTGTTTCCACCGGGGTGTCCTCGTTTCTTTCCAGCTCGACCGCCATGGAAATATCGGCGGCGACCAGTTTCAAGCTCAGTTCGCCGTATTTCGATGTGAGGACGGACGGCACGCTCGTAAGCAGATTCGCAGGCGCGGCGGCGCTGGAGTTTACCGGCGCGGGCGCGGGGATTTCTTTTTCCGGGACCGGCGCCAAGCGCATAACCGCCGCGAATGACCTTTATATCGAACCTGCCGGAGTGACCGCGATCGGCGGCACTTCAAAATCCACTTTCAGCGTGACCGGCGCGCTGACTCTCAACTCGCCTCTGGCCGTCGGATCGGGCGGGACCGGCGCGGGCACTTTCACGCAGTACGGCCTGCTCTACGGCAATGGCGCCGGCACGATGGGGGTTACCGCGCAGGGTTCGGCAGAGCATCTGCTGCAGGCGAACGGCGCGGCCGCGCCGAGCTGGGTGCTGTCCACGTCAACGGCAGGACTGAATACGATTGTCCGCCGCGACGCCAGCGGCAACGCGACTTTTAACAAGATTTACGGCGCTATCGAAGGCACCGCCACCGTTTCCACGAATATCGCGGCGGGCGCGCTGGGTTATCTGCCTTATCAAAGCGCGGCCAATACCACGGTATTTCTGCCGCCGTCGGCAGCCGGCAGCACACATCTGCTTTACAGCACCGGCACCACGCCGCTGTGGGCGCTGGCCACTTCGACCGGCGGGTTCAATTCCATCGTCATGCGCGACTCGGGCGGAAACTTTTCAGCCGGCACGATAACCGCTGGTCTTACGGGCACGGCCAGCAGCGCGACGCATTTGGCGGGCGGCGGCGCGTCGCAGGTGCCGTATCAGACGGCGGCCGGCGTTACCGCCTATACCGCCACGCCCAGCGCGAACTATGCGGTATTATACAGCGCGAGCGGCGCGTCGCCTGCATGGCTGACGGCCACCAGCGGCAACACCGCAAGCGCTCTTGTCATGCGTGACGCGAGCGGCAACTCGACATTCAACAAGCTGTACGGCAATCTGGAAGGCACCGCCCTGATTTCCACGAATATCGCGGCGGGCGCGCTGGGTTATCTGCCCTATCAAAGCGGCTCGAACGCCACGGTTTTCCTGGCGCCGCCGGCTGCCGGCAACACCTATCTGCTTTACAGTACCGGCACCACGCCGCTGTGGGCGCTGGCCACTTCGACCAGCGGAATTAATTCCATTGTCCGGCGTGACGCGGGCGGCAATTTTTCAGCCGGCACGATAACCGGCGATCTTACGGGCACGGCGGCTTCCGCGACCAATCTGACCGGCGGGACCGGCGGAACGGGGCAGGTCGTGTATCAATCGGCGGCGGGCGCAACCGCGTATACGGCCTCGCCGGGCAATACGGCGGACCGGGTGCTTTACAGTATAACGGGAGCGGCTCCGATCTGGCGCCAGGCTACATATTCCAATACCGGCAATACCGTGGTTACGCGCGACGGTTCGGGCAATACCAGCGTTTCCGCGCTGTCCGCCAATTCGGTGGCGGCGACGGGCGACGTGGTCGCGGGCAACATGTCCACCACGGGCACTGTCATGGCGGGCACGGTTGACGTGACTGACGGGATTTCGGCGGCGTCGGTTTCCGCCACCGGAAAAATTACCGCGGTCGGCGGGTTCGGCGCAAACGGCAACAACGGGCTTAACACTACTTTCACCGTGGTGACAAGCACCACCGGCCCGGCCTGTTCCTCTCTTACGTTTACCGGGGGACTGTTAACCACGGTGACCACAGGGGTTGCCTGTCCCTGATGACTGGGTAGTTGTTTTAAACGGCCCCCCGCGTTCGCTCGCGGGGGGCCTGTGTTTTGCCGCTTGCCTGCTGTTTCCGTTTTCTGTATACTTATCACATACATTATCATGAGTAAAAACGCCGAGGTAGCTCAGCTGGTAGAGCAATCGCTTCGTAAGCGATAGGTCGTGGGTTCGATTCCCATCCTCGGCTATTCTCTTTTCATCCGTCAATGACATATGGCCAAAACCTCTAAGACAAAAGCTAAAGTCCAGGACTATCTGGCGCTTGAAATTCCGCCGTCCGTAAGTTTTTTGCGAAAGGCGATCATCTGGTGGCTGCCGATTTTATACCTGCTGGTTTCAAACGCGTTCTATCTGCGGACGTATGATTCCGCGCAGATTAAAATAACGCTGGTCCAGATGGGCGGACTGGCGCTTATAGCGCTGTGGGGCTGCCTGCTGGCGAGCGAGGGTAAAAAGGCGTTCAGAAAACCGGATTTTGTGGTGCTGGCGCCGTTTCTCGCTTACGCCGGCTATATAATTTTTTCGTTCCTGCAGGCTCCGTACCGCGGGCCGAGCGTGGATGACTTCATCCGCTATATGGTGTACATGACCGTGTCGCTTATGGTGATACGGGAATTCAACCTCAAATCCGTCAATCTGGTGACCAGGATACTTATTGTTTCGGCCTGGATCACGCTGGGGTACGGGGTTTTGCAGATCATAGATTACAAAATGTACCCGACAAATGACGACGGCGGCCTGCGCATGAGCCTGGATCCGTTTATCTGGCGCGGGGCGTTCGGGTCGCGCGTATTTTCCACTTACGGCAATCCTAATTTTTTCGGCAATTATCTGGTGATCATTTTTTTCATTCTGCTGGCTCAGTTCCTGAAAAACATGCGCAAGCACTGGACGATAGTGCTTCTGCTGCTGGCCGATTTAACCTGCCTGTGGTATACCGAAACGAAAGGCGCATGGGTGGGGTTTGCCATCGGCCTGTTCGCGTTCGTGCTGGTGTATTCGCTGTATTTTCTCCGGCATTATTATAAGGAGCGCAAATGGGTCAGGCCCGCTATCGTGGCTGTCGGGCTTGCGGTAATGCTGGGTTGTTTCTCTGTAGTAATAATGTACGCGGGGCAGCGTATGCAGTCGGTCAATTTCCGCGTTTTTACATGGCTTTCGACTTATGAAATGATAGAAACCCGGCCGCTCATCGGCACCGGCGCGGGTAGTTTCAAGGTAATTTATCCGGCGTTCCGCAGGCCGCAGATTTTCCATATCGAAGGCAAACACAATACCGAAACCGATCATGCGGAGGACGAGTACCTCGAACAATGGTTCGATAACGGCATTATAGGAGGCGGCATATTCCTCTGGCTTGTGTTCTTCACCATTCTTACGGGCCTGCGCGCGCTTAATGAAATGACGTCCGACGAGAAAGGCTCGGGTTCCGGCCTGGCTTCGAACCGGGCGTATGATCTGATGGGCTATCTGATCGCTTTTGTCGGAATGCTGTGCCATAACTTTTTCGACGTGAGCATGCGGTTCGTGTCGTCCGGAGTGTATCTGGGGCTGCTGCCGGGCCTGATAATTGTGCTGTCGCGCGGCAATGCGCTGTACGAGGTGCATGAAATTGAAGACCGGGCCAAACTGCTTGCCGCCCAGTCTGAGCGGCGGGAGGAGAAGGACTCCAGGCCCGGCGACGGGCCGGCGTTGTGGATTATGCGTTTTGCGGGGTGGCTGGTTCTGGGAATTTTTGTTGTCATGATGTTCAGGCAATTTTCCGAATTGCAGGGGCCGCAGGCGATGTATATACGCCGGGGCGACGTGCTTCAGTGGAATATCGCGTGGCTGGTGTTTATCGGCATAATAGCGGGGCTGGGCTATATGTTCGTGCGCGGGATCTACCTGTCGGCTTCGAAGCTGGTGCCCGTGATTGTGCTGCTGATGTTGTGGCCCATGTATTTCTTCTGGGGGTTTTTCAAGGCGGATGTCTATCACAATCTGGCGCTGTTTAATTCGCGCAGCAAGAACTGGGACGAGGCGCTTAAATATTACCAGCTGGTCAACAAGTATAATCCCTATTTCATTATGGCGTATTATTTCCGGGCGAACGTGCACAAGGACCGGCTGGACATGGATTCCGTATACAAACCGGAATGGGGCGACAAAAAAGACACTCCCCGCACCGATTATGAGCGCGCTACGGATATATACAATTATGTGAAGACAATCGCGCCGAATTACGTCCAGATGCATTACCATGTCGGCGAGCTGTATGTAAAAATGGCGGACTATTATTTCAGGAAGAACGATTCCGCGAACGGCAAAAAATTCCTTGATATGGCGTTGGGCAGTTTCAAGCTTTATCATGAAATAGATCCTGTTTTCCCGTACACCTATTATCATCGCTCGAACATTTACATGAGTCTGGGCAATGTGGAAAAAGCGGAGCGGGAGCTCAAGGACAATCTCTACGCGCCTTACTGCCACGAGCCGGGCCACACGCATGAGAACGCGGATGATTTCATCAAGCTCGCCGAGTTTGAGGCGCGCGTTGGCAAGGAAAAGGACGCGCTCGCGTCTTTCCAGGAGGCGAGAGCGTTCATCGTCAGGGACGCGCAGGCCAATCCGGAAAACCCCGATATCGCGAAAAAACTTGGCCAGACCGACGCTATCATAGCCCAGCTTAAAGCCCGCCTTGGCGGAGCAGGCAGGCCGGGCCGGGGCATGGCGCCGGCGGTATCGAACTAGCGGTTTGGGCGGATTATTGATTTAATGGCGCAAAAACGAAAAACCGAACGACACTCCGCTCCGGCGGCCAGGGCGCAGCTTGACAAGCCGGGTTCCGCAAAAAAGTCCGGCGGCGGTTTCTGGCGCAGAATACTGATCGTTTCCGTTTTTTTTGTCGCGCCGCTGCTGTTTTTTACCGGGCTTACACGCAATCCTTATTACACCCAGATCGTCCTGCTTAACACGGCGATGCTGGTTCTGGCGCTGTTTAAAACAGCGGCGCTTTGGCGTGACGGACCGATAACCTTCAGATACAGCCCGCCCGATATCCCGTGGGCGGGCTGGATTTTTGCCTGTGTTTTAAGCTGGGTTGTTTCCTATTCGGGCCATGCGGCTTTTTTCAGGCCGGCGATCGCCGGCGAGGGGCTGCGGGCGTTTCTGTTCCTTCTGGTTAATGCGTTCGGCGCGTATCTGCTGGGGAAATCTGCGGAGCCTGAAGCGGACTCCAAACCGTCCGGCTGGCTGCTGGTTTTCGTGCTGTGGGCGTTGCTCTGGGGCATGTATCCGGGCCTTAAGCAAACAGCCGTGGGGCCCGGAATACTGGCGAATATATTCGACCCGTACGGCACTATACTGTGGGTGGG
>JAQVSV010000087.1 GCA_028700325.1 Elusimicrobiaceae bacterium
CGGGAGCGGCGGCCGGGGTACTCGTCCTCGACAAACGCTTTGGCAAGTTCAATCGCGCGGTCCTGGCGGAAATTGATGTGGATCACGCTGTCGCCGTCGGCTATGCCTTTGAAATCGCCGATAACGGAAGGCGGGATATACTCGTCGGTCAGGGCAGTACCGTCGGGGTTTTTCAGGGTGTCGTAAGCGGAAGTGACGGCTGCCTCCGCCGTGCCGCAATGCCGGGCGGCATGGCCCAGCATGGCCTCCAGCGAAAGATCCACCAGATCCCAGCTTTCGTTGCGGTCCATCGCATAATACCGGCCAATAACGGTGGCGATCCTGCCCGCGCCGATCTCCCTGATCTCGTTCTCAAGCGTTTTGATGTAGGTCAGCGCGCTGCGCGGAGGCGTGTCGCGCCCGTCGGCGAAAAAGTGCACGCGGATGTCCCGCACTCCCAGCCCGGCCGCGTGGCGCATGATGGCGAACAGATGATCCTGATGCGCGTGCACCCCTTCGTCCTGCACAAGCCCCATGAGATGAAGCGGTTTTTTGTTTTTAACGCAGTTGTCCATAACCGCCTTCAGCGCGGGCGAGTCGAACAGCGTGCCGCCGGCTATCATATCCTTCAGGCGCTTAAGCTCCTGCACCACCACGCGCCCGGCTCCCATATTCAAATGCCCCACTTCAGAGGAGCCCTGATACCCCGCCGGCAGCCCGACCGCCTCGCCCGACGGCTCCAGCATTGCGGTCGGGTATCCGGCCCGGTATTCGTTCATGCGCGGTGTCCGGGCGGTTGTGACAGCGTTGAATTTGCCCGGCCGGGCTTCGCCCCAGCCGTCACGGATGATAAGCAGTACAGGTCGTTTTGTCATGGCAATTCCTCGTCCGGGGCCGCCGCGCGGCGCCGGTTATTGTGCGCTATCGGGGTCCGAAACTTTTTTGGCGGCCGGTTTTTTCCGCTTGCTCCGGCCGGCAGGCCCGGCATCGTTAAAAATGAATTTCCCGGTCGCGTCGAGAACGGTATCCGCGTCCGGGTTCTCCGACAGGAACATATTCACGCCATGGCCCGTCCCGGCGGTAATCACTTCCGGGATATTGCCGCCGGCAAGCGCGGTTTTGTTCAGGATACGCACGGTCTTGAGCGAATATTCGTCGGTTAAAGCGGCCGCCAGAAGCACCGGCAGCCGCCCGATTTTTTCAATGGCCTTTCCGGTTGTTATGCCGCGGTAATCAAGTCCCGGCGACAGCAGAACCAGCCCCGCCGGCCTGATCAGGCCGGCGGCTTTCGCGTTCAGGACAAGATTGGCTCCGATACTCGCGCCGGCCGCATAGATGCCGTCCGCGGCCACTTTTTTCGAAACCAGAAAATTCCACGCGGCCTCCACGTCTTTCACGTTCTGGAGGCAGGCCATCCAGTTGGACATCGGGTTGCCGGAGGGGTCGGTTACGCTTTCGCCGTGGCAGCGCATATCCACGGACAGATACCCCGCCCCGCGCTCTGCCAGCCGAGTTTCCAGCGGCAGCCACTCACCGCGCGAGGAGCCCAGCCCGTGCACCATCAGCACGGTCGGCAGGCCGGGTTTTGCGGGCGCATAATCGGCATACAGGGTCCAGCCGTCGGAGGTGGCAAAGCTGACGCGCGCGGGCTTGCTGTCCGGCGCGGCAGCTGTTCCTTGCGCGCAAAACGCGAAAGGAGAGAAGATGAATATGGAAGCCGCGATCAAAACTGTAGCTTTTTTCATATATACAATTGTACCAATAGCGCGGTTGATGTCAAAAGCCTTAATTTCCGCCAGTCCCGCAGCACCCGCTGCCGTATTTACGCCGCGCCCCCGCTTGTGTTAAACTTGTAGTTACCGAATTATCAAAATGGAGAGTTTATGCGCAATACTTTTACCGATTCAGACGCGCTGGGCGTAACCGCCGTCCGCATGCTGGCCGTTGACATGGTGCAGAAAGCCAACTCGGGCCACCCCGGCCTGCCACTGGGCGTGTCGCCCATGGCGTATACCCTGTGGAGAAAATTTTTAAGGCATAATCCGGCGAACCCGAACTGGCCCGACCGGGACAGATTCGTGCTGTCCGCCGGGCACGGCTCCGCCATGCTTTACGCGCTGCTGCACCTGTTCGGCTACGGGCTGACACTCGAAGACCTCCGGGAGTTCCGCCAGTGGGGCAGCCGCACCCCCGGCCACCCGGAATTCGGACACACGGCCGGGGTGGAAACGACCACCGGCCCGCTCGGACAGGGGTTTGCGATGGCTGTAGGCCTGGCACTGGGCGAACGCTTCATGGCGAAAGAATTTAACCGGCCCGGCCACGAAATAATCAGCCACCATACTTATGTGATCGCAGGCGACGGTGACCTGATGGAAGGCGTGTCCGCCGAAGCGGCGAGCCTCGCGGGGCACCTGGGCCTTGAAAAACTCGTCTGCCTCTACGACGACAACGGCATTACCATAGAAGGCTCCACACGGCTCGCTTTCACCGAGGACACGGCCGGAAAATTCAAGGCGATGAACTGGCGCGTCATCCGCGTGGCTGACGGAAACGATCTGACCGCCGTAGCCGGCGCGCTCGCAAAAGCGCGCCGGCCCTGCGGCAAGCCCACGCTTATACTGGTCAAAACCCATATCGGCTACGGCAGCCCCCATCACGACACCGCGAAAGTGCACGGCGAGCCGCTCGGCGACGGCATGGCGGAAACCCGCAAATTTTACAACTGGCCTCACGCGCCTTTTGAAATACCGGACGCTGTCCGCGCGCATTTCGGGCAGGTGAAAACCGAACTGGCTGGAACCGAAAAATCCTGGGCCAGAAAACTCAACGCCTACAGGACCGCGTTCCCGGACGATCATGACCGGCTGCTTAAACGGTTCGCGGGCGAACTGCCGGCTGATCTGGAAGCCGCGCTCCCGGTGTTCAGGCCGGCGGACGGCGCGGTGGCCACCCGCATAGCGCTCGGCAAAACGCTTAACGCGCTCGGCGAAAAACTGCCCGCGCTCTACGGCGGCTCGGCGGACCTCGCGCCGTCAAATAAAACCGACCTGAAAAACAGGCAGGACCATGTCATCCATTTCGGCATCCGCGAACACGCGATGGGCGCGATCATCAATGGGCTGGCTCTGCACGGCGGAATCGTGCCGTTCGGCGCGACGTTCTTCGTGTTCGCCGATTACATGCGCCCGGCCATGCGGCTGGCCGCGCTGATGGGCTGCGGATCGCTGTTTCTGTTCACGCACGACGGCATAGGAGTAGGCGAAGACGGCCCCACCCACCAGGCGGTGGAACAGCTCGCCGGCCTGCGCGCCATGCCGGGCCTGCTGGTGTTCCGCCCCGCGGACGCCAATGAAACCGCGCATTCGCTCGCGCTGGCCATCCGGCTGAAAAAACCGGCGGCGCTGGCGTTCACCCGGCAGGATCTGCCTGTTCTTGATACGGAGAAACTTGACATTAAAGCCGGCGTAGCCAGAGGCGCGTACGCAGTTTATGGCGGACAGGAACTGCCGGACGTGATTGTCATGGCGACCGGATCCGAAGTGGGCATAGCGGTCAAAGCCTGTCAGGAACTGGCCGCCAAAGGTGTAAAGGCGCGCGCGGTTTCGATGCCGTGTCTTGAACTGTTTGAAGAACAGGATGAAGCCTTCCGCGACGCCTTATTGCCGCCTCGGGTCAGAGCCAGAATAGCAGTGGAAGCGGGTTCGTCCCTGGGCTGGCACAAATACACCGGTGACGGCGGCGTGGTAATCGCGCTGGACCGGTTCGGCGCGTCCGCACCGTGGAAAGTGAACTTCGAGAAATTCGGCTTTTCAGCCGCCAATATCACCGCGACGGCCCTGAAACTGCTGGGCAAATAAACCCGGCTCGCCTTCCTAAACGGCCCCGCCGTCATGCGGGGCCGTTTTTTCAAGAACGCTTATTTTTGTATATTATTACTAGGAATTCAAGGGCCGGAAAACAGAACGGAGAAGACCGCAATGTCATTTCTAAATCCAGCGCTCACGCTGTTTTTTATTATGGACCCTTTGGGCAACGTGCCGCTTTTCGTGGCCGCTCTGGAAAAAGTGCCGCCCGAACGGCGCAAAAGAGTGATCATGCGCGAATTGTGGATCGCGCTGGGCATGCTGCTTTTTTTCTTTCTGTTCGGGCACATGTTTCTGACGCTCATGTCCATCAAGCAGGGCACGCTCACGATAGCCGGCGGCATGATTCTGTTTCTTATCGCGCTCAAAATGATTTTTCCGCCGGCGCGTGAAGACGGCTTCGCCGAAAATCCCGGCGGCGAACCGTTCATAGTGCCGCTGGCGGTGCCGCTGGTGGTGGGGCCGTCGTCCATGAGCTTTGTGATGATCATCGCCAACCAGAACCCGCAGCAGTTTACGTCCAGCCTTGCGGCCATCGCAATCGCGTGGGCCGCGAACGTGCTGATCCTGCGGCAGGCTTTCCGCATTAACACTTTGCTCGGCCCGAAAGTGATGATGGCGGTCACCCGCCTTATGGGCATGCTTTTGTGCGTGATGGCGGTACAGATGTTTCTTGACGGAATCCAGACTTTTATGGCGGCGAAATAACCGATATGCTACAGAGATTCAAACTGCTTGCCGCGGCCGCGCTGGCGGCGCTGGCGCTCGCTCCGGCGGGAGCGAACGGCGCCGGGCCCCAAAAACCGCATGTAACCCTGTTCTACGCTTCGCACTGCAAAGTGTGCCTTAGCCTGAAAAAAGAATTTCTGCCCGAGGTGCGCCGGCAATACGAAAACCGCGTGCAGTGGCGCGAGCTGGAAACCGACAGCAACGAAAGCAATCTGGCGCTGCTGTACATTGTTTCGAAAGACAATGGCTACAAGGATGCCCGGGTACCCGCGATCCTTATTGGCAATTCCGTTCTGCTGGTCGGCAAAACTCCTATCGAGGAAAGGCTGGCGAAGGAAATAGACGCCGCCATAACCGCGGCGGGCAAGACGGATCAGGTTCAGGCGGAGGTCGGGCCGGGGCAGGCCTCGCCCGTATTAAAGGGGCTGTTTGCCGGCATGAGCGCGACTGCGGTCGCCGGCGCGGGACTGGTGGACGGGATAAACCCGTGCGCGTTCGCGGTGATCGTGTTTTTCGTGTCGTTCCTCGCGGTATACGGGTATAACCGGCGCGACATCGTTTATATCGGTTCGGCTTACTGCCTCGCGGTGTTTCTGACCTATCTGCTGCTGGGGCTGGGAATGTTCAAGGCGCTGTATGCGCTGTCCGGCTTTTACGCCGCGATGAAAATTTTCTATTACCTCACGGCGGGGTTCTGCCTGCTGCTGTTCGTCCTGAGCGTTTACGACTGGACGGTTTACGCGAAAACCGGCAGAAGCGAAGGGATGCTCCTGCAGCTGCCAAAAAATTTCAAGGTCTGGATCAACCGCATAACGGGCGCGCTGCTGCGCGGCAAGGAAGGGCGCAGCCCGGCAAGAATGCTGCTGGCGGCGTTCGCGGTCGGCTTTGTCGTATCGCTTATCGAAGCGGTCTGCACCGGGCAGGTGTATGTGCCCACCATAGTGTTTATAATGAAAGATCCGGAACTCCGCGTCAAGGCGGTATGGTATCTGCTTCTTTACAACGCCATGTTCATCGCGCCGCTGGTAACGGTATTCCTGCTGTCGTTCGCGGGGTTTGGATCGGAACGTTTCAACGGCTTCCTAAAAAAACATCTCGGACTGACGAAAATTCTGCTCGCGCTGGTGTTTCTGGCGCTGGCGCTGATGCTGCTGTTAAACCTGTAGCGAACACGGGGGAATCATGGCGGACAACGAAAACGGATATGTTCTGCTAAAACTTATTGTGCAGAGGAAACAGGGCGAACGGGTGCTGCAATGCGCCCTGAAAAGCGGAGCGCCGGGCGTTACCTATTACTACGCGCAAGGCTCGGGCGTGCGCGAGAAACTCGGCATTCTGGCGAAACTTATCGAAGCCGAGAAAATGATCATCGAGGTGGTGGACCGGCAGGACCGCGCCGAACTGCTGCTCGACCAGATCATCAAGGAAACCAGCATCAATCTGCCCGGAAAAGGATTTTGCTATATCACTCCGGTATCACGGGTTGAAGGATTCATGGGCGGCAGATAATGCGTAAAATATTTTTCAGTCTGTGCGCGTTTGTTATAATGGGCGGACTGGCTTCGTCGCTGCCGCACTTTCTGGGCGGGAAACTCGCCGGCCCGGGCAGCGGCGTGGCGGACGCGGCGAAACTGCTTGCCGCGCGGTATGACGAGCCGGAACTGGCCAATGCGGGCGGCATCGCGGAACTCCGCTCGAAACTAGCCGGGCAGTACGACACTTTCAGCGACGAGGAAAAAGCATTCTTCGATAACGCCTGCCCGCAGATGAAAATAGTGAAAAGCCCGATCGCCGAACAGCTTCTGGCGATGGGAACCGATGGCGGCGGCAAAGGGTCCGGCTCCGCGAAAGCGGGCGGGTTTACCCCTCTGCATGATGAACACGGCGCGCCGGCGCAGGCACTCGGCGCCGGCGAATGGCAGCGCAGGATGACCGCGCTGCTGCTTATGGCCCGGACCAATTACTCCGGCGCAATACAGGCCGCGTCCAAATACCTGTGGGGCCTGACCGGCGCGTTTGTGGCGGCCGGGCTGATAGCGCTCCTGTTTGAATGTTACGGCTGCGCGCGGTTTGCCGGCTCGGCGCTTTATAAACTGTCGGGCTGGTACCTGATCACGCTGTCGCTGTTATGCGCGGGCTTTCAGGTGATCGCGCAAGCCAACATCATGGGTGAAATCCCCGCGCAGTTCTGGAGCGCGCCGGTCTGCGCGCTGTTAGGCTCCGCCGCGACACTGCATCTGGTGGACATGAATTTTCCGTTTTGGAACCGCACGATGCGGGTCCTGTCCGTGCCGATTCTGTCGGCAGCGGTCGCATACGGCTGGGGCAGCCTGGTGCAAACCGCCGGGCATGTAATCTGACCGGCTTTTTGCTATAGTAAAATGAAAGCTTAAGGGGACAATGTCATGCCAAAATATGAATTCACATCCGAGTTTCTCAAAAAAATTCCGAAAACCGACCTGCACCTGCATCTGGACGGGTCATTGCGGCTGAACACGCTTATAGACCTGTCCAAACAGGAAAAAACGGAACTGCCTTCCTATACCGAAGAAGGCCTGCGCAAACTGGTTTTCAAGGAAGCGTATGAAGACCTGCCGGACTACCTGCACGGGTTTCTGTACACCGGCGCGGTCATGCGCACGGCCGAGAACCTTGAGCGCATCGCATTCGAGCTGGCTCAGGACAATATCGCCGAAGGCGTGCGTTATATCGAGGTGCGGTTCGCGCCGCAGCTGCACGCCACAAAAGAAATGAAAGTGCTGGATGTAATAAAAGCGATCTCGCGCGGGCTTGAAAAAGCCGCCAAGGAACACAATAATTCCGATGCGGTGAAAAACGGAAACGACATTCCGTTCCACTACGGGCTCATAACCTGCGCGATGCGCCGCTTCGCCAAAGGGTTCGCGCCTTATTTCGCCGAAATTCTGCATGTACTGACCCATGCACCGCAGGAAGAGGTGTTTTCAGCGGCTTCGCTGGAGCTGGCGCGCACGGTGACAATGGCCGTGGAAACCGATAACCTGCCGATCGTAGGGTTTGATCTGGCCGGCGAAGAAGCCGGCTATCCTGCCGTGGACCATAAGGAAGCGTACCAGTACTGCCACAGCCATTTCATACGCAAAACCGTGCATGCGGGCGAAGCGTACGGCCCGGAATCAATTTTTCAGGCCATAACGCAGTGCCACGCCAACCGCATCGGGCACGGCACGTTCCTGTTCGCAACCGACAGGATCCAGGATCCCTCCATAGAATATCCGCACAAATATGTGGAGGATCTGGC
>JAQVSV010000088.1 GCA_028700325.1 Elusimicrobiaceae bacterium
TACCTGAACCACGAAAACTTTTTTTTCCGTGCCCGCATGGGTTACCGTCATTGTAACCGGGTCGCAAAAAAATTCCGGCTGGGCGTAAAGTTTCAGCATTTCGTTGAGGTCGAACCCGATGAACGAATCTTCCTCCACTTCCGACAGACCCGTGAACTGGCCCTCTCCCGCGCCGAAAACCATCAGGCCTCCGCCGCTGTTGAAAATGGACATGGCGTCGCGCACAAGCGTGAGCTTGTAAAGTTCGCTTTCATCTTTCCAGTTGATGTTGCCTTTGAGCGCCAGTTTGCGCGAATTTGAAAGGTTTTCCAGCCTTTCGATAATTTCAGCTTCGGTAATTGTCGCCATTGTTTTCTCCGTTAAATGTACACATAATTCTAATCAACGAGGTGCCTTGAAGTCAATATGCAGGTCAAAGGTCAGCGCCTTTGCGGTACATCCACCATATCCCGCCCGCGACTATGGCAAACATGAGCGCGGTGAGATAGCGCATGATATGCATTGAAGCGGTGTTGCAGAGTGCGCGCACCTGTTTGCGCAGCTCGGCGGGCTGGGCGGAGTCTGAAGCGAATGCGTCAAGCGCGGCGATTGACGAGGAGCTGCGTATTATAGCCAGCGATTTTGCCGCGATCAGGCGCAGTTCGGTGTCATAGTCCGCAGAATTCAGCAGCCGCGCGAGTTCCGGTTCGGCCGCAGGGTCGGAAACCGTGGTCAGCGCGTCTTTTGCCGCCTGCCTGACAAACCCGACGCCTGTCTGCGCCGCTTGCGCCAGGGGCCTGACCGCCGCGCCGGTCTGCATATTTACCAGTACCATGGCGGCTCGGTCGGCCATGATGGTGTCGGTGCTTTTGGCGTCTTCGATAAACATGGCGGTAATCGCCGGATTGTCCATTCTGCCTATGGCGACGGCGGCTTTTTTCCTGTATCCATATTCCGCGCCGGAATAAACTTCACGGCGCAGGATTTCGGCGGCTTCAGGCGAGGCGAAGGCGACTATCGAGTCAAATGCCGCGCTTTCCACGGCGGGATTTTCGTCTTTTGTCATCGCCAGAATGGGAGGCAGACTGTCCCTGTTTTTAAGGTTCCCCAGACAGGTCACGGCTTTTTTTCGCACTTCCCAGTGTGTGTTTCCGAGCGCCCGCTCCAGTTCGGAGGCGGCGTTCCTGCTTTTGCTTTCGCATAACGCGGAAACAGCCGCTTCAGCTTTTTCACGGTCAGGTGAAAGGCTTGTGGTTTCGCCCGCAAAAACGCTTGTGTTGAACAGAATGATCACTGTTGCGATTATAAATCGGTTCATATTAATCCTAATGATACAAAAATAGGCGTCGCGGCAACAAGAATGCGGCGCGACGCGGTGTTTTGTCTATTTCTGCGGCAGACCGGAATTTGCCGTCGTTCAGTCGGTTCCCGCATGCATTCTGCCGTGCATCGGGTATTGACATGCGGACGGTTGTGTGTAGAATAGTATCAGGAAGTATCATAATCTGTTAAGATATGTGAAATGCGGCGGTCGTTCCGGGTTGCCGCCTTATGGTGGTGCGATATGAAACTGGGCGATAAAATAGAGCAGTTGTTGAAACAGCGTAAAATGACCAAGACGGAACTGGCCAGCCGCATGGGGCTGAAAGACTCCAGCGTTATTTCGCACTGGGTGTATCACCGCTTTCATCCCGGGCGCGGCAATCTGGAGAAGCTTTGCGCAGTTTTCGAGAAGCCCGCGGAATATTTTGCGGACGACGCGGCGGACACCGTCGCGCCCCAGCAGGAGGACGCCGAACGCCGTCTGACGGACGCGTTGCGCGAAATTGAAACGCGCGGCGGCTTCAACAAAAAATCGGCCCATGTGGGAGTGGTCGGGACGATAACGGGCGACTGTTTCGGTTTTTCACCGGATGTGATAGCCGAAGAATATCTGCCGGTGCTTGTGGAATCTTACGGCGAGAGCCGGGTTTACGCTTTGCGGATCCGGGGCGGAGTTTTAAGCCCCACCGCGGAAGACGGCGACTATGCCATAATTTCCCAGACTGCCTATGTGGATGACGGGCGCCTTGCGCTGATCCGGCTGGCCGCTGGTTACGCCGTGCGGCGTATTTTCCGCAAAAAAAACGGGGTGGAATTGAAGCCGGAGCCGGCGCATGCCAGAACGCTTGTGCTGAAGCTGGACGAATTTTGCGTTATTGGTCAGGTGATAGGTTTTTTTCGCAAACCGTAAAAGGAGTTTCCTGTTATGAAAAAAGCGATCGCTTATATCGGCTGTTTCGCAAGCGCCGTTCCGCTGCTGGCTGCGGGCGGACTGTCCGAAGGCCTGAAAAAACTTTCTTCGGCCGACGCGAACGAACGGCAGTCCGGCATCAAAATGGTCTGCGCTTCGCAGGAACGCGGCGCCGGCGCGGAGCTTGAAAACGCGCTGGCCAGCGCCGACTGGTATGTGCGGGCAAAGGCGGCGGTATGCCTTGGCGACAGGCGGCAGGAATCCGCTGTTGCGAAGATTCTCGCGCTGCTGCAGGATCCTGAAGAAAACGTCCGGTCTTCTGCGGTTTACGGGCTGAGCCAGATGCCCGGCGAGGAGAGCGCGGATTTTGTGTTTCAGGCTTTCAAGGATCCGTCGCATAAAGTGCGTATAGCCGCTATGACATTGCTGAGCCAGCGCAGGGACGCGCGCTCTCTCAGGGCGGTGCTGCGGGGCATGGAAGACGAGTCGGGTTTGGTGCGCGAGAAAGTGATGTGGGCCGTCCATAACAATGTTCCTGACCAGGCCGTGCCGCTCCTGATGCGCGGGCTGGACGATCCTTACGGGCGTGTGCGCTCGGCTGCGGCTTCCATTCTGGGGATTCGGGGCTATCGGGCCGCGATACCCAAACTGCTGAAAATGGTGAATGACAAGGATTCCCTTGTCCGCGGCAGCGTAGCCATAGCGCTGGGCAAGATGAAAGAGCCGCAGGCCATCACCCCGCTCATTGAGATCATCAACGATCCGTCGCCTTCGGTGCGGGAAAGCGCGGTGGAAGCGTTGAGCAGATACGATGATCCCCGCGCAATCGCCGCCGTGCGCGCGGCAGTTAAAAATCAGGCGGAGGCGAAAAAAACGGGCGCAGCCAAAACGGCCGGAAAAACCATTGAACCAAAAACTGACGACGGCGCATCCGGCGTGCGGAAAGGGCGTTTCCGTGTCAAATATCTGGCGGCGGCAATCGCGCTGGTTCTGGCGGCTGCGTGGCTGGCGGCGTCAAAATTCAAGGATTGACTTGCCTGGCGCCCTGATTAAGTTATATATTGCTATATAAGTGCCAATCATCTGCCGCGGCGCGCGCTGGCGGCTGAAAAATGAGGATGTCATGCCGAACCCGAATTTACAACGTAAACTGACAATAGCCGCGGCGTTGCTTTTTTTGACGGGCGTGTTCCCGTTTGTAACGGCGGTTCACGCGCAAAGCGGCAGCGATATGGTGGACAGCGAGAGCCTGCTCGATTCCGAGAACAAGGATTTTCGGGAAAGCGCGGTTAATGCGCTGTGCGATTCAAAAGGGAAAGCCAATACTACCGCCGCGCTGATCAAGGCGCTGAAAAATTCCTATTGGCTGGTGCAATACAAGGCGGTAATCTGTCTTGGCGATCGCGGCCGCGGCGACAAGGATGCGGGCCGTGCGCTCATCGCGTTTCTCAAGCAGGACGACGGTTCCCGCGAGAAACTTACCGCCTCCACTATTGAAGCAATCGGGAAAGCGCGGCCGCTGGAAGCGACGTGGGAGCTCAGCCGGTACATAAAATCCAGTTCCGACCTGGTGCGCAAGGCGGCCGCACAGTCCATGATTTCGCTGGATGATCCTGTCGATCTGAAGGTGATCGTAAAAAGCATTTCCGCCACACATTGCCCTGACGCGCCGGACTCCGCGGTATATACCGGCGCGCAGTACCTCGCCGAGCAGCTCCGCACCGGCTCTTCGAGCCAGAAAATTTCGGCCATGTGGGCCATTTCGCAGGCCAAAGCCGGCGGCCAGCTGTTGTTGCTCAATCTGCTGAAAGATCCAGACTCCTCGATCCGCACCGAAGCCGCTTTCGCGCTGGGCGATATGGGTTCATGCGACGCCATCACTCCGCTTGCCGAAATGGGAGTGAGCGATCTGTCTGCCAAAGCGCGCATTGCGGCGTTGTGGAATATCGCAAAAATAAAAGACGGCAAAACGCCCCGCCGCGACTCTGATCCGATGTTTCGCGACACTGCCGAGCAGACCGCGAAAGGCCTGAAGGAAAAAGCCGCGGCGATCGCGCAGGCGAGCATTTCTTCGCCGGAACCGGAAGTCCGAGTAGGGGTGGCTTCCGTGGCGTTGCGCATAAAGAACGACAAATTCGAGAAAGTCGCGTCGGCTGTGCTGCTCGCAAAGAAAGGCGAGTTTCCGTATCCTCTGAAACTTGAGGCGGCGTACCAGCTCTGGGATTTCGGCGGTCAGACCGCGGCGGACACCTTTTCAAAAGCGCTTGGTTCTTTCAATCCTGAAATCCGCATTCCCGCGCGCGCGGCCGCGGCGGAGAGTCTGGGTGGTTCGAAATTCCTCATGCCGTTTTTCGTATGCGGAGCGATATTCGTGGTGATGCTGGTGCTGCTGTATTGGCTGAGAGTGCATGCGGGCAGGCGTGAGGCCGAGGAAAAGGCCAAGATGGAGCTGGCTGCCGAAATCGCGTCAAAATCGAGCGGCGACGCATGGCTATGAAAAAAGTCACGATATTTCTATGCGCGGGTCTGTTCTCGCCTGCCGTATGCGGGCTTGAAATAAAATTGCAGCAGTACGGTCCTGAAAAATATGCGGCGGCCAGCGTGGAGGATGTGCTTACGCTGTCTGACACGCCCGGTTACCGCATTGAAGACGCTGTGGCCAACGGTTTTACCGTGACGCGGGTTGCCGCATTGACCGCCGAGGCTAACGAAGCGGGCAAAACCGGGCTGGAAACTTTCATGTCGGCCATTTCATCGCGTGCGGCTGAAGCCGGCGCGAACGCGGTGTATATAAACGCGGCCAACGCCTACCCCGGTTCCAACAGCATCGCGCAGGTCAAAGGCGATCTTTACCGGGTGGTGTGGGCCGGCGAAGTGCCGGAGAATCTGCAGGCGGGGTTTGGCGCGGCCGCACGGCTTTTTAACACCGAACTGATAACCCGCATGCCCTATTATGCGAAGCGGCAGGCGCTTATGTTCGGGGTGGAGCGGTCAGTGATAAATGACATTTTCGGCCTGCAGCTTTCCACGGCTGCCAGTCCGCTTGAGCAGTTTTCTGACATGACCTGCGGTGAATTGACCAGGAAACAGAGCAAACGGCTCAAATCTTTTTTCAAATTGCAGGCCGCGCCGTCCGACGATACGGTGGTAAATGATATTCTGGTGGCGGGCAGCATCGAGAGTCTTGACGTTTTTCTTGGGTCCATCAAATCCGGTCTGAAAAAAGAGGCCCAGCTTCTCATGGCGGCCAATCCCGCCGAATATGCGTCCTACCGCGACATTTATTTCCGCATTTACGGCGCTTTGCCGGTGGAAGATCCTCAGGCCGATCCTGATTCGGAATAAAATCCCGGTTTCATTTTGCTTTTCCGGCAGGCCGTGCGGGTGCCGGACATTCTTTGCGGGCCGCGCATTCATGTTCCGGCAATGCTGTAACAGCTGACCGGAGTTTCTTCTGCCCGGCGGTTTTGTGCAGCAGGTAATAGCCCAGGCACAGCGCGAACGCGGAGAGTGTGACATAGGCGGCTATCCTGTCCTGAACCGGCAGCGGCTTGCCCTGCTGATATAACAGTCCCGTCACGCGGATTAGAAAGCCGGCCGGAACCAGAACCGCCAGGCCGGTGCCGCTTGCCAGCGCGGCGCAGAACAGATAAGAGTAAGCGAAAAGCGCGGGCAGTTCAAAGAAAGCCTGTCCGTGTCCCCTGAAGGAAGTGTACATCAGCGAAACCATAACCGCCGCTATGCCGGCCGGCAAATCATCTTTAAGTCCGTTAAACAGCGCAGCGCGGAACACCACTTCATCGAAAACCGCCGCGCACAGCGCGACGGCAAGATATGGCGCCACGCGCAATGACAGGTGGAAATCTCCATCAGCCGCGACAAGCAGACTCATGGCGAAAGTCATGCCGAGCAATATGGGCAGGCCCGATCCGCCGGCGCGGTGCAGTCCCCAGGTTTTCAGGGGTTTCAGCCGGCGCAGAAACCACAGCAGGATGGCCGAGCCTGCGGCAAAAAAAACTGCTCCGGTCACAGGTTTTACCAGTTGCTCCGGCAGCCAGCCCAGCCGCAGCAGCGCTCTTGAAAGCAGCCAGCCCAGCGGTGTAGCCATAACGGTCAGGATTGCGGCATAGGCGGCGAATCTTGTTTTGCTGGAGTCGGGCATAAAATATTTTCCGGTGAGTTCTGAATACGACTGAAGCGCCGCCGCCTTTTGTTTCAAGTTGAGGCCGAGTCCGGCCCCGTTTTCAATTATATGTTTTAACAAAGCCCGGGGAAACCCTTTTTAAAGTTTTGCGGTTTTTATATCATATCACTGTATGGAAGAGAATAAATCCTGCCGCGCCTATTTTGATTTGCAGGCCGAAACCTGGGACAATTACGATCCCGATACGGTTTACCCGGTGATCGTCCGGATTCTCGACCGGTTCGGGCTTGAGCCGGGCGGGTCGGTTCTGGATGTGGCCTGCGGCACGGGCATCCTCACTCCGTTTTTGCGGGACCGGCGGATTGGCGAGCTTGTGGCGACCGATGTGTCCGGCGGGATGTGCCGGGTTTTCGCCTCCAAGTTTCCGGGCGAGAAAATAGTCCGCGCTGATTTTGAAACCGCGCTGTTCAATCCTTCCTGTTTCGATGCCGTGCTGATTTTCAACGCGTTTGCGCATTTTGCGAACCCCGCGGCGGTTTTCGACAACGCTTTCCATGCTTTAAAACCGGGCGGGCGGCTGCTGGTCGCGCATTCCATGAACCGCGCCGCGCTTGACGGGCATCATCGCCGCGCCGGGCGCGAAGTCGCCGGGCATGTGCTGGTGTCCGATCGGGAAATGGCGGAGTTTTACCGGGCGGCCGGTTTTACGGACATCATTGTGGAAGACGCCGCATATTTTTATTCCGAAGGCCGCCGTCCCGCCGCCGACATTTTATGAAAATGTATTCAGAATGCATTCCGTGCCTGTTTAAAATCGCGCTTGACACGATCGTCGCCTACGGTGTGCCCGAGCGCGAACACCGCGCGATACTGGCGCGTTATTCCGAGATCCTGTTTTCTTTGCCGGACGGGGTTACCGCGCCGGAGATATCGGCTGTGCTTACGCGCCTGCTCGCGGGATATGGTTCGGCCCGCCGGGATGT
>JAQVSV010000089.1 GCA_028700325.1 Elusimicrobiaceae bacterium
CTGGCCCGCTTCAGCGCGGCGGGACTGTCGAGCGCGGCAATACGGCCGGCGTGCATCAGCGCGATCCCGCCGCACTCCTCGGCCTCGTCCATATAATGCGTGGTGACAAAAACCGTCCTGCCCGCCGCCGCCAGCGCGCGTATAAGCTTCCAGAAACCCCTGCGCTCGCCGGGCGCTACGCCTGCCGTCGGCTCATCGAGAAAAATTATTTCCGGGTCATGCAGAACCGCCGCCGCCAGCGCAACCTGCTGCTTGATCCCGCCGGGCAGCCGCCCGGCAAGCTCGTTCAGACCCCGGTTGAAACGCACGAATTCAAGCAGCTCCGCGCATCTTTTTTCAAACACGGCTGCGGGTATTTTACGCAGCGCAGCGGCAAACTCCAGATTCTCGCGCACCGTCAGATCGGGATAAAGCGTAAACTTCTGCGACATGTAACCCGTGCGTTTTTTCACTTCCGCGGGGCTGGCCGCGACATCAATGCCCGCCACGCTCATGCTGCCGCTTTGCGGGGCAAGCAGTCCGCAAAGCGCGCGGATAGTGGTTGTTTTGCCGGCACCGTTTGCGCCCAGAAACCCGAAGATCTCGCCGCGCGGCACTTCAAACGAGATTCCGTCCACTGCCCGGAACGCGCCGAACGCTATTACCAGCCCGTCAACCCGCACGGCATAATCGGGCGCGCCGGTCATACCGCGCCTCCGGCCGGCTCGAAAAACGACTCAAACCCGTTAGCTCCGGCCTGCGCCAGCAGCTGGTCCGGCTCGCCGAACCGAAGCATTCTGCCCCTGTCCAGAAGCAGCACCCGGTCGCAGCGTTCGGCTTCGTCCATGTAGGAGGTGCTCATCACAATCGTCATGTTGCCGCCCACAAACCGGTACATAAGCTCCCACAGCTCGCGCCGGCTCACCGGATCCACGCCTATGGTCGGCTCATCCAGAAGCAGAATGTCCGGCGCGTGCAGAAGCACGCACATAAGCCCCAGTTTTTTGTACATCCCGCCGGAGAGCTTGCCGGCCTTGCGGTTCTTGAACGGCTCCAGCCGCGTAAGCCGGAACAGTTCCCGCGCACGCCGTTCGTATTCCGCTTTGGGTACGCTGTACAGGTCGCGAAAAAACTCCATGTGCTCAAGACAGCTGAGATCGGGATACAAACTCTGCTCCTGCGGGAAATACGCCGTTTTACCGCGCAGCGCGCCGGACGCAAGCGGAACGCCGTTGCGCAAAAACGTGACCGCGCGCGGCCCGTCCGCCCGCGCGCCTGCGCCCGAATCGGGCCTGCGTTCCCCGTCAGGAACCAGCAGTCCGGCCAATATCCGCATAAGCGTGGTTTTGCCCGCGCCGTTGGGCCCGACCAGGCCGGTCAGCGTGCCGCCCGCAATGGTTACCGTAAGCGTGTCAAGCGCGCGCGCCGCGCCGAAGCTTTTTGAAAGCCCGTTAATTTCAATCGAAACCGGCACGCGCAATGCCTGCGTCATCATATGCCTCTACCTGGTTCCGTTTTCAGGAAACGGACGCGCTTCTATCGTCATGCCGGGCTTGAGCAGGCCGTCCCGGTTGTCAAATTCCAGTTTCACCTGATAGACCAGCCGGGTGCGCTCCTTGCGGGTCTGCACATTGCGGGGCGTGAACTCGGCCTTTTCATTTACGGCGGTAACCGTTCCGTCAATCCGGCGCATATTGTCCTCCGGCAGCAGCGCCGCCGCCTTCATGCCGGTTTTAATACGGTAAACCGCGCTCTGCTCGACATAAATGTAAGCATAGACGCGGCTGGTATCGGCAATCGTCACAAGCGGGGTGCCGGGCGCGGTAAATTCGCTCTCCTCGTGCGGCTTGTAAAGCACGGTGCCGGCAATCGGCGCATACACTCTGCACCAGCCCGCTTTCAGCCGGGCGTCGGCGTCGCGGTATTTGGCGGCGTCGTACTGGGCCTGCGGCATGGTGCCGTCGGCAAGCAGCTGCCGGGCGCGGTCGAAATCCCGCCCGGCGATGGAAGCGGCCAGATTATAGGCGCGGCAGTCAAGTTCCGCAAGCAGCTGTCCTTTTTTCACTTCCGCGCCCAGCTCCGCGTGATACTTTTCGATCACCGAATTAAGCCGGGCGGGCACCGTCACTTCCGTGGCCTCAACGGTGCCGGCATAATAGAATTCGTCGCGTCCGCGCCGGAAAAACAGCGCCACGGCAACCAGCGCCGCAATAAGCGCAAGAGGTATCAGTTTATTCATAATGGTTTCCTAGTCCCCCAGACTGTCAAGCAGCGCCAGCTGCAGCAGGATCTGCGCGCGGGTCATGGCGGCTTCGCCAGCGGCGTTGAGCGCGCGCACGTTCGCGCTCTGCACTTCAAGATACTTCGCCGCGCCGGCGTTGTAAGATTTGTAAACCAGCTCCGCCAGTTCCACCGCTTCGCGCCGGGCGTCATCATCCGTTTGCAGCTGCCGCCTCAGATACGCCAGCCCGTCAACGGCGGTTTTCCAGTCGCGGTCAAGATCGCGCCCGGCGGCGGCGTATTGCTGTTCATACATGCGCGCGAACGCTTCCTGCTGGTCCGCCAGCGACTGCTTTTTTCCGGCCTCCCACAACGGCATGCTCACATTCAGCCCGGCGACATTCTGGTTAAACATGTCCAGCACCGGGCCTTTGGGATAAACGGCCTGGGCGCGCGCGAAGAACTGCACGTCCGGCTCCCGCTGAGCCCGAAGCTGATCGGCCTGCAGCCGCGCGCTACGGATTAAATATGCAACCGACAAAAGCGTCGGGTTGCCCGGCGTGATTTTTTTATTTTCCGCCTCCGAAAGCCGCGCGTTCAGCTGCTCGAAATCATCGGCTGCGACAAACGCGGTGGGCGCGTCCACCCCATCAGGCCGCATGCGCGCGAGCCGCGCGTCGGCGGGATTGCCGGTGTCCGCGGCGATGGAACCCGTTAGCGAAAACAATCCGGTCAGCGCGCCGCTAAGCTCCCGCCCGGTGACCAGAAACCGCTTGCGCCGGGCATACACCTCCTGCTTGAACTGCAGCACGTCAATGCGGGTTTTATCGCCGGCGGCGGCGCGCTTTGCGGTATCCGAATACTGATCCGCGGCAAGACCCAGATACTGACCCGCAAGATAATTCTGTTCCGCCGCAAGCATCACGTTGAAATACGCCGCCCGCACCGCAAACAGCGCGCTCCGCCGCGCGGCTTCCAGTTCGAATCTGCGGGCTGTCGCGGCGGCGTCAGCCGCGCGCGAAGCGAACCGGCGCGCGCCGCAATCATAAAGCGGAACATACAACGCCGGGCCCAACGCAAGGTTCCAGTTGTCGCCCATCTCGACGGTGCGGTTACCCGCGTTAATTCCGATAACCGTGCCCTGATAATAGCCGCCGCCTTCAAGCGCAACCAGCGGAAGCCGCCCCGCGAACGTCGCGGACGCCGCGCTTACAGCCGCCGCATAACGTGCGACGGAAGCGGCCACTTCCGGCGAATTTATCAGCGCCTGCGCCTCGCACCGCTCAAGCGCAAGGCGCACGGAAGGCGGTTCCTGCGCCGCCGCGCGCGGGCCGGCGCACAAAACCGCCCCGAGCGCCACAACAGCAAACCGATACCGTGTCATTTCCGTCCCCCTTTCCGCCCGATGCCGTCAAAAAGCAGCTCGATCCGCAGGCGGATCCCCCGCTCGGAAAACAGCAGCCCGCCAAACTCCTCCACCGGCAGGCCCAGAAAGGTGCGGCAACCGCACCGCTCGATAACGCCGAACATTACGCCCGGAATAACCACCCCGATAAATGACCCGACCAGCTGCTGCAATGGAACCCCCTTCTTAATATAATTTTTTTCGCGGCACTCCTGCACCAGCCCCACAAAAACCGGCACATGCTCTATGAAATTTTCGCGCAGATAGCGGGACGCTTCCCTGCGCAATCTGCCTGAACTCGACCAGAAACTCGCCGTAAATGACTTTCATTACCCGGCGCGTGAATGCCCGCTTGGTTTTAAAATGGTAATGGAACATGCCGGGATTGACTCCGGCCTTGGCCGCGATATCGCGCACGCGAAACGCGGAGAAACCTTTTTCCGCCGCCAGCCGGCACCCGGCCATGATAAGTTTCCGCTCACTGCCGCCAGAAGGTCTTGGCATAATCTCCCCTTGACAATACGCGCCTGAACAGCTCCCGCTCCGGGGCGGCGCGGTTCGCCCGCCCTGCCCGGACAGATTCAACCTTCCGCGCCGCAGCAACCCATACGCGCCAGCTTTGTCCACTGCCGCCGCGCCTGCGCCTTGCAGCCTTAAATACCGCGCTCCGGAATTGCTCCGTTGTCCGCCCGCGCAAGGCTGAAGCAAACGGCATTCGGGCTTTTAAGCGCTATTAGCCAGATGCATAACTATCCGTTTGTATAATTATACATGCGGCTAATATTTCCGTCAACCCTCTTTTTCAGGCGCGCCGGCAAAGCAATCCGCCGCAAAGCCGCAATAAACCTCCCTCCGGCACATGCCGGGGAGCTCTTTTCATAACATACGGCCGGCCTTTGGGAACGGCGCACGCCGCCTCCCAATACCCGCGCGCGGTATTTGCGCGGCCGGAAGTCCTTGACACCCCCTCCGGACAGAACCGGGAAGCCCTGTTCGCCGCACACCCGGTTGCCTTGTCGGCGCAGCGCCGCACAGGTTATGCCGTGCCGGCTATTAGCATGGCTTGCCGGATGTGGTTTTACACCGGCAGAGAAGTGCCGCCTGACAAATTTCACAATGCTTTTTCATGAAATTCCCCCGGCCGTGCCATTGGCCTGCCGGTTGTTATTAAGCTTTACCGGCAAGCCGGGGGGTTATTCTGGTCCAAACTTCGTTTGCCCTGCTTGAGCCATGCCGTGCCGGCAATCATTATGTCGTGCCGGACAGCGCCGGGGTTTGTGTGCGGAATTTACAAACCCTTAACCTGAAGGGACTCCTCGTCGAGGAATCCCTTTACAATCCCACACGAAATGGTACCTGGCTCCAAAATGTTACTTAACTCAAACTTTTCCCATCCTCCACTGTAAAAAACGCCGCCCCGCGAAACTTCCCGCGGGGCGGCGCGTGAATCTGCACCTGCTGCCGGCTTATCTGCTCCTGCGCAGGCTTTTTGCAAGCGCGGCGAGCGTGGCGAGCATGATTTCCGTATCGGCTGGCGGCTGCCTGCACAGCAGTTTGACAATCCGGTTAAAAATTTTTTCATTTCCGTCCGGCACGGTAAACGCCGCACTCTCGTCGAGCAATTCTGACACAGCGATGCCCAACGCCCCGGCGAGCTTGACTATAGTGGCAAGACTGGCCTTTTTCTTGTTGGTTTCCAGATAAGCCAGGAAGCTCGTGCTGATACCGGCGGTTTCCGCCAGCTCTTCTATCGTCAATCCGGCCTGAAGGCGTTTAAGCCGCAATTGTTTGGCAACCGTAGCATAGATGTCATTTGTCATAATTAAGTAATTCTAAAACATGCACAGTCCGGCTCCCATAATCTAAAGGAATAAATATTATTTTAATTTGACTTTTGGTCTAAGGACTGCTATAATAGCTGTTATACTGGGGTAGCCGGAACCGCACCGCATTGTCTAGTCCTGCTTACAGCCTACCGCCAAGCGAGGCTGCAATATCATGAATTTCAGCAAAGTCGAAATATACGACCTGTTCGGAGGAGATGCCATCACCTGGCATGAAGGACCGCCCGAAGAAGTCTTGTGCGAACTGCATGCGAAGTGGCATATAAAATATCCTTTAAAACACTGGGCGCAATGGCTGTCCGACCAGTTGCCGCGCCTGGAACCCGGCGCTCCCATAAACGGTTTCATAAAAAACACCGATGACAAATGCTTTCACGCGCTGGCATCGCTGGATCAGGTCTGTCACTGCATCTCGCTGGTTTCCTTCGAAAAAGACTTGGAAAAAATCAATCACCGCAAATTAAAAGAAAAACATATCCGCGAAACGCTTTTCAACAGCCTGGTTCCAGCCAGCGACTTCCGCTGGCTGGCATAAACGCGCAGGGCATGAAATATCAGCGGCCGGTTTTTTTGACCGCGGCGACTTGGGAAAAGAGGAGAGGTAATTGTTGCGGCACGCGCAAGCTGCCGGGACAAGAAGTGTTCCCCCGGTGAAAACCGCCCCGCGAGAAGTTTCGCGGGGCGGTTTGTCCGGCAAATTCGTCAGGCTGAGCCCTTGCGCCTGACCGGCGGCTCCGCCGGCGCGGATGATTATTTATGCTGGCGCGGATTGCTCTTCTGAGCCAGCTTGATGCGCAGCGCGGCGCGGCGCAGATTCGTCTGCACGGCTTCGATATCCAGATCCTTTTCCTTTGCGGCCAGAATATCCTTGGCTCTGGCAATCGCCTGCCGCTCTTTTTCCTCGCTGATCTCGGCCGCCAGTTCGCCCGACTCGGCGAACACGCTTACCTCGTTGTCCAGAACCTCAGCGAACCCGCCCATTACGGCAAACGCCTCCTCGCTCCCGCCGGTTCGATAGCGCAGCAGTCCTTCCGCCAACGTGACCACACAAGGCACATGTCCGGGCAGCACGCCCATCTCGCCGCCGGACGCCGGGATCGTCACGAAATCCACCTCGCGCTCGTCCAGTTTGCGTTCGGGCGTCACTATGATCAGCTTGAGTTTCTCAGGCATTGGCGGTTTCCTTTTTCTTTTCCCAGTCGCCCAGCACATCTGTGATGGAACCTTTGAGCAGAAAAGCCTGCTCGGGCACGTCGTCATATTTCCCGTCCAGAATGCCGCGGAACCCGGCGATCGTGTCCTTGAGCGAAACGTATTTGCCCGGAATGCCGGTGAACTGTTCCGCCACGAAAAACGGCTGGGACAGGAATTTCTGGATTTTGCGGGCCCGGGCCACGGTCTGTTTGTCGCTATCGGACAACTCGTCTATGCCCAGAATGGCAATAATATCCTGCAGTTCCTTATTGCGCTGCAGGATCTTCTGCACGTCGCGCGCTGTGTTGTAATGCTCGTCGCCCACGATTTTGGGATCGAGGATGCGCGACGTGGAGTCCAGCGGATCAACCGCCGGATAAATGCCTATTTCCACCAGCTGGCGCGACAGCACCGTCGTCGCGTCAAGGTGGGTGAACGTGGTGGCCACGCCGGGGTCGGTCAGGTCGTCAGCCGGAACATACACCGCCTGGATTGAGGTGATGGAACCTCTATTGGTAGAGGTGATGCGCTCCTGCAGCGCGCCCACCTCGGTATTAAGCGTCGGCTGATAACCCACCGCCGACGGCATCCGCCCCAGCAGCGCCGACACTTCCGAATTCGCCAGCACGTACCGGA
>JAQVSV010000090.1 GCA_028700325.1 Elusimicrobiaceae bacterium
AGGAGTTCGGGGCGGAAACCGTGCTTGTTGACGGCGCGTCCGACCGGGTTACGCAGGCCGTGTCAGCTCCGGGCGCCGGCTATGTTTTTGTGCTGCGGGCCTGCGGCGCGGGCCTGGCGCGCGCCGCGGAGAGAGCGCGGCAGCTGGTTGCGTTTGACGCAATCGCGCAGGCGCCGGATCCGTTGCCCGATGCGTTTTGCATTGACGGCGCTTTTACGCCGGCAGTCGCCGAAACGGTCGCGCCGGGCGCGGCGGTTGTGCTGAACGATTTCACGCGCGTGTTTTTAAGTCCGCGCGAATTCGCGGTTTTTTCAGCGGCGCGGAGCGTGTATTTCCGCCGCAGGATCCCGCTGTTGTTCATCTGCGTGGTTTTGCAGGACGCGGAGAAAGCCGGATTCCTGCGGCTGTTTGACTGCGCGCGCGGGGAACGGTATCTGCTGTTCAATCCTTATGAGGCGGCACATGGATAGGCAGGCCCGGGCTTTCGCCCGGCTTGATGATTTTCTGGACGGGTTCAACCCGCTTACGCCCTACGGCCGCGCCCGGAAAGCGGGCTGCGCGTTCCATGCGTGCCGCGCCGAACTGGAACAGGAGTTTGATCTGACCGAAGCGTTTGCGCGGTTCATCGGATCCGCCTCGCGCGGCGCGGAAAAACTGGCCTGGCATCTTAAACGCATTCCGCGGCTCGAACTGCCGTTTCCGGCCCGGCCGGACCGGGCGGAGCTGTTCGAACTCAAGAAATTCCTTTACAACGCGCGCGCCGCGTTCGGTCTGCTGGGTGAAAATTTGCGGGCCGCGCTGGGTATTGAGTTTGATTGCGCCGAACTGCTTGCCCTCCTGACAAAAGACGGCGAGCCGGAATCGTTTTATCTTGCGGCCGAGCCCGGCTCGGAACTGGCGCGGGTGCGTGCGGAAATAGCCGCGGCTGACCGTGCTCTGGCCGCTGTAAAAACCGCGCGGTTGCGAGAACTGCTTGAGCGGTGCGGGCTGGATTTTTCCGACAAGGCGTTTATCGTGCTTGACGCCGCGCGCGCGGCCGCACTGCCAGACGGGGAAATTTACGCGGAGCCGCATGACGCGCGCCGCGTGATCGCGCGCCCTGTTTACGGGCGCGAATACGCCGCGCTGGCGGCGGCGCGCGAAAAGCTGGATTCTGATGAAAAAACCGCGTCCGCTCGTGAACTGGCGAAGCTTTCCGAGGCGGCGCGCGCCGCGGAAAGCGCCATTGCCGCCATACGGGAGCGCATCGAACGGGTGGACACGCTGCTGGCGAAAGCGCGGTTCGCGGTCGAGCGCAGGCTGGTGCGTCCTGTTTTTTCGGAAGGCGCCGTTTCGCTGGAGGCCGGAGTATTTGTTCCGCTCAAGGCCCGGCTGGAGGCGGAGGGCCTTAAATACACGCCGCTTTCCTGCTCGTTCGTGCGGCCGGTCGGGCTGGTGTACGGCTCGAACATGGGCGGCAAGACCGTGGCGCTGCAGACGGTGGCGTTTATGCAGCTGCTCGCGCAGGGCGGGTATTTCGTGCCGGCGAAAAGGTTTGAAACGCGGGTGTTTGAAACGGTCAGGTTTGTCGGTGCGAACGCCGAGCCCGGGTCAGGCGCGGATGACGGGCTTAGCGGGTTCGGCCGTGAGGTGAGCGCGTTTAACGGCGCCTATCCGCATGCCGGGAAAAAGTCTTTTTTCATAATGGACGAGTTCGCCCGCACCACCAATTCGGCCGAGGCGCGGGCCCTGCTGTCGGCGGTAGTGGAAACGCTGGGCTCCCGCAACGGGCTGACGCTGATCGCCACGCATTTTGCTGGAGTAGTCCGCACCCGGCATACCGGCGTGTACAGGATGCGCGGGTTTGACGGCAGGGCGTTTTCGCTGCGCGGCGGGGCCGCCGGCGCCGGGCAGGAGGAACGCCTGCGCGCGATCAACCGTTTTATGCGGTATGAACTTGTTGAGGACGGCGGGGCAAGCCCCGCGCAGGATGCGCTCAGCGTTGCCCGCGCGCTTGGGCTGGACAGCGGGATTATCGAGCTGGCGCAAAAAAATATGGAGGACCGATGACAACGACCATGAAAAGCAAGCTGGGCCTTTCCAGGGCGAAGATCGCGCGGGCCAGAAAGCTCGCCGGGGCGATCGCCCTCCCCGTGCAGGAATTTATAACCGGGCATACCACCGTTACAGTCGAGCGCGCTACGCTGCGGCTGCTCGGCGCCGACGGCGTTAACGCCGACGGCGTGCCAGTTCCGAACCTGATAGTGGCCGCGCTCGGCGGCCGGTGCTCCGACGGAGCGGCCCGCTGCTATATCAGCGCGCTTATCAGGTCCGGCAAAACGCCGGCAGAACTCAACGATGCGGTCGCCCGGGGGGTTGACATCGCGGGCGCGGAACCCGCCGACCGTGCGGCGATCGAGAAAAAAGCGGCCGAACTGGTCGCCGCGTATGACCGGCGGGTTGCCGACAACGTCGCGCGCCGCAACGCCGAACTGGAGCGGTATAAGGAAAACATCAAGTCGCCCATGCTGTATGTGATCGTGGCGACCGGCAATATTTACGAGGACGTGAAGCAGGCCGAAGCCGCCGCCATCGCCGGGGCCGATGTGGTCGCCGTGATCCGCACCACCGCGCAGAGCCTGCTCGATTACGTTCCCTACGGCGCCACCACCGAAGGGTTCGGCGGCACCTACGCCACGCAGGAAAATTTCCGCATAATGCGCCGCGCGCTCGACGAGACCGGCGCGCGCGAAAAACGCTATATCCGGCTGGTCAACTACGCGTCCGGCCTGTGCATGCCGGAAATCGCCGCGATGGGTTCCCTGGAGCGGCTGGACATGATGCTTAACGACTCGATGTACGGCATCCTGTTCCGCGACATAAACATGTACCGCACTTTCGTTGACCAGAACTTCTCGCGCATGATCAATGCCCGCGCCGGCATCATCATCAACACCGGCGAGGACAATTACCTCACCACTTCCGACGCGGTGGAAAAGGCGTACACGGTGCTGGCATCCCAGCTTTTGAACGAGCGGTTCGCCTGCAGTGCGGGGCTGGCGCCGGGCCTGATGGGGCTGGGCCACGCGTTTGAAATGAACCCCGGCATCAAAAACGGATTCCTCTACGAGCTGGCGCAGGCCCAGATGGCGCGCGAGATTTTCCCCGACGCGCCGCTAAAATACATGCCGCCCACGAAATTCATGACCGGCGATATTTTCAAGGGCCTGGCGATGAACACGATGTTTAATTTCGTGTCCAAGGCGACTCATCAGGGCATTCAGCTGCTCGGGATGCTGACCGAGGCGATCCATACGCCGTTCATGCAGGACCGCTACCTCGCGCTGGAAAACGCCAGATACGTCGCCAACAACATCGAGAACTTTTACGAGGAAGTGGAGTTCAGGCGCGGCGGCATCATCGCCTCGCGCGCGCAGGCGGTGCTGGATGAAACGCTCGGGTTCATGGAGCAGTTGCGGGGAAAAGGGCTGTTCGCCGCTATCGAGGAAGGCATGTTCGCCGACGTAAAGCGCCCGCGCGACGGGGGCAAGGGGTTTGGCGGCGTGTACGAAAAATCGCCTTCCTACTATAATCCGCTGGAAACCTATTTCCGGCGCGAGCTGAAGCTGGACTGATTTTAACCGAGGAACGATATCATGATAATAAAACCTTACGGCGATACTTTAAACGACGGCGCGATCCAGCTGTCTTTCACCCTGCCGGTAAAATGCGGCGGCAAAGCCAAGGAGGCCGCGCGGCTGTTCGTGCTGCAGCTGGGCTTTAAATCGTGCGAAGTGGCGGAAGCCGCTCCGCTCGCGGACGGGTTCACCTTTTTCACGGCCTACGCCCGGACCGACGCTTCCATAGACTACGACAAGGTGGACTATGTGGATGCGGTTGGCGATGCGGTCATGACGATGGCGCAGGTTGACGAGTTTATCCGCGCCAATTTCGGGCGCAAGCTCGTGATCGTGGGCGCGTGCACCGGGACCGACGCGCATACCGTAGGCATTGACGCGATCATCAACATGAAAGGCTATAACCATCATTTCGGGCTGGAACGCTACGCCATGATCGAGGCGTATAACATGGGCGCGCAGGTGCCGAACGAAAAGCTGATCGAGTTCGCGCTGGCGAAAAAAGCCGACGCGGTGCTGGTGTCGCAGGTAGTCACCCAGAAAGACGTGCATGTGCATAACCTGACCGCCCTGATCGAATTGCTGGAGGCTGGCAACCTGCGCGGCAGGTTCCTTGCGCTGATCGGCGGGCCTCGCATCAGCAACAAGCTCGCGCTGGAACTGGGGTTTGACGCGGGGTTCGGGCCCGGCTCCTATGCCGAGCACACCGCCACGTTCATAGTGAAGACGATGAAGGAGCGGCAGTCCCGCTGAACAGTTCAATGCGTGGCGACCGGTTTGCGCGGCCGCCGCGTGACGGAGTTTTATAAATTCCGCTCACAAAAACCCGGTGCCGGCCGGCACGGCATAAGGATTGCCGACATGGCATGGCTCAAGCAGGGGGATTAGTGTGTAAGCAGGGCAAAAAACGAAGTCTGCACCAAAAGAAACCCCCGGCTTGCCGGTAAAGCTAATAACAACCGGAAGGCCAATGGCACAGCCGGGGGAGTGTCATGAAAAAGCCCCCGTGAAACGGGGGCTTTTTCGTGAGCGGAGAAAATTTTCCGCGCTGTCACTTGGGATAGGCCGAGGCGGGCACGTCGGCCGGACGGGGCTGTTCAAAGCCGGGAGCCGCCGGGGCCGGAGCGGCGGGTTCCGCGCCGGGCGGTTCCGTTACATAGACGCCTTTGTTGGGGCCGTTGTACATGCTGAAATACCCGTTATAAACCAGATTGTCCAGCCGCTCTTTCTGCAGAGCGTCCAGCAGCGGCCGGATATCCTCGTAAATCTGCGCTTTCACCAGGAACATGCCCAGCGTCATGTCATTTAGCTTGAAGCGGTCGCGGCGGGCCTTCGCGCGCACTTCCTCGTATTCCTGAAAGAGTTTGCGGACGGGTTCGTCAATTTCGTAGCGAAGCGTTTTTACCACTCTTTTCTGCTGCTTGATGCTGAAATGCAGCGGTACGCTCAACTGGTTGGCCAGCCGGTCGGCGATCGGCATATAGGGCGGCAGCACGGTTTCTTCAATCACCGGTTTGGTGCGTTCGCGTTCTATTTTCGCGGTCGGCACAAGCACCGGTTCGGTTTTTACCTTCTCAACAGGTTTGGCGGCGGGCGCCGGCGCGGATTTTTTTTCGTCCGCCAGTTTCGGCATAACCGGCCCCGGCACGTTTTCCTGGCCTTTGGCGCCGAGCGGTTTGACTTTGCGCTTGCGTTTCACCGATTTTTTGGGAGCGGGTGTCTGCGCGGGCGCCGCGACGAGCAGCGGCCCGGTTTTGGGATCGGGGATGGCAGCCGGCGCGGCCTGCTCGGCTGGCGGCTGCGGTATGTCCGCCGCATGCGCGGATGCAGTCAGGGCGAGACATAGAGCCAGAATGGCTGACAGGGCAATCGGGTTTTTTTTCATGCTCGAACCTCAATAGAATATATAATCCATTATATACATAATTGATCAGCCTGTAAAACCGCGCGCGCCCAATTATGTAGAATTAGCCGATGACACGAAAAGTGGCTGTGGGATTGGACGGCGGATTGAAGTCTGCTCTTGCGGTCGAACTGCTTCGGCGGCAGGGCTATGAACCTGTTTGCGTCACGATGGCCGTGTTTGACCCGGAGGCCGCCGCCGCGCAGACTTTCCACGGCGGCTGTTTCACCTGCCGGGAGCGGGAGAAGCTGGCGGCAATCTCCGCATTGGCCGGCCGGCTGGGCGCAACCCATTCGGTTATAGAGTTGAAAGACGAATACCGCGCGCATGTGCTGGATTATTTCCGCGGCGAGCATCTGCTTGGCCGTGCGCCCGGCCCGTGCGTGGAATGCAACCGGCATGTGAAATTCGGCGTTTTTATGGAGCGCGCGCTGGAAGCCGCCGGCGCGGATCTGTTCGCCACGGGCCATTGCGCGCGGATCGGGCGCGACGGGAAGGGCGGTTTCACGCTTTGCGCGGGCGCGGACGTTCTGCGCGACCAGTCCTATAATCTGTGGCGGCTTGCGCCCGAACAATTCTCCACAATACTTTTCCCGGTCGGGGAGCTGACGGCGGCGCAGGTGCGCGGGCTGGCGCGGGAATGCGGGCTGTCCGATCTGGCTGAAAACGCTCAGGAGCAGAGTTTCGTGCCGCAGGACGAGTGCCCCGGCCTGTATGAGCCGGGCGATATTGCGCCCGGCAGCGTTGTGGACCGCCGGGGCCGCGTGGTGGGCCGGCACAAAGGCATTGTCTGTTATTCGGTTGGCCAGCGGTTCGGGATTGTAGCGCAATGCGGACCGGAACCGGTATTCGTAAGCGAGATAGAGCCGGACCGCAATGTGCTGGTGGTGGAGGGGCGGCAGGCGTTGCTGTCGGACGCGTTTATGGCGGACGAGGTGAGGTGGCTGCTTGGCTGGGGCATTGACTCGCCATCGGAATTTGAAGTGAAAATAAGGGTGCGGCATGCGCCGGCTCCGGCGACAGTTTCTCCCATTGCCGAGGGCAGGGTGCTGGTACGGTTTGCTAATCCGCAATTGGCGGTTGCGCCCGGTCAAAGCGCCGTGTTTTACAGGGATGGGGTTGTGTGGGGAGGAGGGGTTATCGCCTGAATTAGCCGGCTTGAAACTTGAACCGCCGGCCCGGCGGTTCGCGACGGCGTGTGCTGTCCGGTTTTTAAAAACGGAACGCCCCGGCTTTCAGACCGGGGCGTTCCGTTTCACTATTGAATTTTCAGACCAGCTCAATGCACATCGCTATGCCCATGCCGCCGCCTATGCATAAGGTTGCCAGGCCTTTTTTTGCATTGCGTTTTTTCATTTCGTGCAGCAGCGATACGAGAATGCGCGCGCCGCTGGCTCCGATGGGATGCCCGAGCGCGACCGCGCCGCCGTTGACGTTGAGCCTGGCCGCGTCGAACCCCAGTTCCCTGCCGACCGCGAGCGACTGCGCGGCGAACGCTTCGTTCGCCTCGACCAGATCAACGTCCTTCAGCTGCCAGCCCGCTTTGGCGAGCGCCTTGCGCACCGCTTCCACCGGGCCCATTCCCATGACCGACGGGTCAACGCCGGCCCAGCCGTAGGACACGATTCTGGCGGCCGGTTTGAGGCTGTGTTTCTTTACGGCTTCGGCGGACGCCACCAGCACGGCGGCCG
>JAQVSV010000091.1 GCA_028700325.1 Elusimicrobiaceae bacterium
CAAGACATATCTGACACAGGCAGGCAAACCATACGGCGGCCAGCCTTTCGACATGGACAGCGTGTTACGGGTGCTTCAGCGCAAGGTTTATATCGGTTTTGTCCGTAACGAACGCACAAAGCAGGAATTCCCCGGTCAGCACAAACCTATTATCGAACCTGCCGTGTTTGAGCAGGTACAGACACTTATAGGCTCGCGCAATCATCGTGGCGGCGAGGTGCATTATGCCGCCAACAAATACGGCTTCCTCCTAAAAAGCATGCTTCGCTGCGGTGAGTGCGGCAACGCGATAACACCCTATGTGCGGCCCAAGAAGGACAAAGTTTACCTGTATTACAGGTGCCTAAGCCAGAACACCGGGCAAGGCAAGAAGTGCAAGTTCACGAGCATCGGTGCGCGCAAACTTGAAGAATTCATCGTAGAAAAACTGGCGGCTTTGGGCTGGGACAGGCCTTTTCTGGACAAGGTGCTGTCAAAGGCGCGGACAATGGCAAAACAGAGCATCGGCCCGCTGGAATCGGAAAAGCGGCAGATGCAGGACCAGCTGAACAGACTCCAGCGCGAAATACAGGGCTTGATTGGCGTCGCAAAAGCCGGCGGCAATTCGCAGGAAACAGGGCAGGAATTGCAGCGGCTGGAAGCGGCAAAAGCCGAAGTCGCGGCCCGAATCGCAAGTACTGAAGCCATAATAACGCACCGAAAGCAGACCGTTTACGATACCGACGCCGTGCAGGGCGTGTTCAAACGCTTCGCGCTGTTCATCAATAAAATTCCCGTGGAAATGAAAGTGCGGATTATCAGGCTTATGGTGGAGCAGGTCATCGTTTCCAACAGCCAGATAGAGGTAAAATTGCACGAGTTTCCCGTCGGAACATTACATAAAACACTGTCTGAATGCGGTGCGGGTTCCGGCGGCGGAAAAGTGGTATTTAGGGGGGATAGCTTTGCAAAACGGCAGGGGACTGATACGACTATAAACAAAAACTGCTACCGAAGTTCGGTAGCAGTTTCTGTAGATCAGTGGCGGGGTCGACGGGATTTGAACCCGCGGTCTCTGCCTTGACAGGGCAGCGTGTTAACCAGGCTACACCACGACCCCACGGTTCGTATATACTAGCTTATTTCTCACCTGCTAGTCAATTTTTCCGGAAATCTTTGGGCTGGAGAGGTATCGAACCTCCGACCTTCTGCTTGTAAGGCAGACGCTCTACCACTAAGCTACCAGCCCGCTTCATTCATTATACCACATATGGGCCTGCCGAACGGAATTTTCACCACCTGTCCGCGCAGCTTCATCGGAATTTTTTTAAACGCCCGGCCCGGAACCCGGCAGGAAGATGAGCGTATCGCCGCAACCACCTCAGTACAGACGTATCAGCACAGCCGCACGCCCGTCATGATCTCCGGTAGAGACCTCACGGCTGGCATAAATCGCGTTGTTCAGCCATTTGTAAGGACCATTCTGATATTGGCCCTGCCTGACCATGCTCCTGACAAAAGCTTCTCGCGCCTCCGTTATTGAAGCATAGGTGTGTTTGAGCAGCGGCGACACATTCTCGCGGCTGAACGCGGCGATGAATATCCAGCAGTTCCGCCCGCGCACGGGCCCGAATATTCTGCCGTGATTATTGGGCAACAGACAAGGCGCGTCGGAGAACGCCCGCCCGAAACCGCTGATGCTGGCACAATAAGCGCCGTCTATATAGCCGAAATACCCGCCGGAATGGATACCGCGGTCCCGATATCCGGCCGCGCCGCAGGCATTGAGCAAAAACTCCGTCGCCTCCTGCCCGCTGCGCGACACGACATCAAGGATTATCACGTTTATCGGCTCAATCAGCATCCATGAACGATGTTTCAGCCCCCGCCAGCGTGCCGGCATGCGGTCATTGTCAAACATCCATTTGCCGATAGGCGGCAGTTTCGGCACGGTAACTATAAAATCTCTGGCCGCCTCCAGAAATTCGTGCGGATATTCACTGACGCCGTCCGCTGCGCTTTGCGCGACAAAAGTTTCGTACGCGTAACCCTGCGCGCACCAACCCGGACATGTGAACGAAACAAAAACCGCAACTGCGATTGCGAACGCTTTTTTCATAATGCCATCCCGCTATCAATGTAAAAATCACCGCATACTTATACGAAACCCGGAGAAACTGAAGCACCGCCGCCAGTTCCGCGGCGATCTATTGAAAATAGGAATTCTGCGCGGACGGCTTGATCTCACTGGCCCTGATCACGCTCGGCTGAAGTGCCGCCGGAACGACCGGATAAGCCGTCAGCGGACGGATCTCGGTTTTTCCGGTTCCCGCGCCGGTTTGCGCGACCTGCGGCCGAGAACTGCTCAAAACCCATCGCGTAACACTGCCGGCCGTGGTGGCTGCGGGTTTCCCGCGCGCCGCGACCGTCGTGGCTGATGCTGCCGGAGCGTTTTCCCCCGCCTCAATCTTTCTGATCAGCGGATTGATGAAAACTTCCGCTATACTATCCGCAACAGACCGCGCGCCCGGCGGAGGCCGCGGTACGGACAGCTCCTTGAAAACCGGCCTGGCGTTACCCGGTGAAGCGAGCGCGCCTATCGCCGCATCCAGATTGCCAAGAGAAGCATCGGAAATGGGCGTTATGAAAAGATCCATTATTTTGCGCGTAAGCGAGTTCGCCGCGCCGTATGCCGGCAAAAAAACCGACGGATTCCAGACCTCATCAGGCGGCAAAACGCCCTGACCGGGGCTGGCAAGCATCTCCGCCGCACCGCTTATCCCATTCAAAACCGGCTCCGCCAGATCTTTGACAATGCTGTTTTTCAGCGCGGAAGCGGAACCGGAACCTTTATCCCCGCAAAGACCCGGCCCTGAAAAAATGCAAACCGCCGCAAAAAACAGGCCTGCTTTCATAATTCCTCCGCTAACCGCCCTCAATCTATTATATATCAAATCCGGTTCAGCGCAAGAGTCTGGCGGATTAACCGGCGCGCTTGTCTGTATTTTCATTAATCTTGTACTATATATGCAACCCCAAAAACCCCGGCTCGCAAGCCGGGGCACCAGGAGAATAGAATGGCGATTGACACCGTTTCACGCAATCTGATGCTCGAAAGCCTAAAAAAGTACGCCGAGCGCAGACTCCCCTACGACACTATCCGGGAACTGGACTGCGCTAACCAGTTCCCCGCCGAAATCCTGCGCGAAATGTACGACCCCGGCATTCTGGGCGTGCACCTGCTGCTCATCCCCCGTGAACATGGCGGGCTCGGCGGAAGCACCGTTGACATTTACCGCGTCTGCCACGCGCTGGCGCGTATTGATCTGGGCGTGGCGACCTCCGTTTTCGCCACTTTTCTGGGCAGCGATCCGCTGCGCGTAGGCGGCACGCCGGCCCAGCAGGCGAAATGGATGACCCGCATAGCCCGGCAGCAGATGCTCGTGGCCTACGGCGCGACAGAAGCGGACGCCGGCAGCGACCTTGTAAACCTGCGCACCCGCGCGGAACGCGTTATGAAGGACGGCAAACTCTCCGGCTATAGGCTGACCGGCAACAAACAATGGATTTCCAACGGCGGCGTGGCCGATCTTTACACCATTCTCGCCATGGCGCCGGACGGGCCGAGCTGGTTTCTTGTCGAACGCGGCACGCCCGGGTTCGAAGCCAACAAGCATGAGGACAAGTACGGCATCCGGCTTTCCAACACAGCCGGACTCTCTCTCGACGAAGTTTTTGTGCCTGCGGAAAACCTGATCGGCGAAAAGGAAGGCCAGGGGCTTTTGCAGGCCCAGGCCGTGTTCGGCTACACGCGGCTGATGGTGGCGGCGTTCGGGCTCGGAGCGGGCGAGGAAGCCATTGAAACCGCGATCCGCTACAGCCAGCAGCGCATACAGGGCGGCGGGCCGCTCTCGCAGAAACAGGGCTATACGCACAAGCTGATCGTGCCGCACGAGGTTAAATTCGAGGCGGCGCGCGCTTATATTGACCATGTGGCACGGCGGCTCGACACTGACGCGCACGGCCTGCAGACCGAAGGCGCGATCGCCAAATATTACGCCACCGAAGCCGGCAACCGCGCGGCCGAAGACGCCATTCAGGCGCTCGGCGGTTACGGCTACACCAAGGATTTCCCCGTTGAAAAAATCAAGCGGGACGTGAAGATCACCTGCATCTACGAAGGCACCAACGAAATAATGGAAATGACCATCTACCGCGGACGCTGGCAGGAGCATCTGAAAAGCCGCGGCGCGTATTACGCCGCACTGGGCGCGAAGACGGACGCGCTGCACGCGGCAGCGCCCGACGTGGGTGCTGACAGCGCGGCGCTGGGGCTTAAATCGCTCGCCGTAATACTGGAACAGTGCCGCGAACAGAAACTGACCCGCCAGCAGTACACCACGTTCAAGCTGGGAGAACTGATCGCCAAAGCTGAAGTCGCCATGGTGTTCTCCGAAAGCGCGGCGGACAAAAACTACGGCGAAGGCGTGAAAGTTGACCGCGACACGCTCAGGGCGATGGCGCGGGTCTGCGCCCGGGAAACCGCGTTCGAGATCGCGCTTGAAGGCATGAAGCTGGTGCTCGGCGGCGGAACCGGCAGCGCGGCGACACTCGCGCAGGCCGTCAACCTTACGGTCATTGAAGACCTCCAGCGCGGCATTATCGCCGATAAAGACCTTATCGCCGCCAAACTCAACGAAGTTTACAGAGCCAAATAACGGAGATATTACCATGCGAATCGCTGTCTGCATAAAACAGGTGCCGGATTCTACCCAGGTTAAGGTGGACCCCAAGACCGGAACGCTTATCCGGGCCGGGGTGCCGAGCATTTTAAATCCCTACGACCACTGCGCGCTGGAAGCGGCGCTTAAACTCAAAGAGGAAACGGGCGCGGAAGTGGTGGTTGTTTCGATGGGCCCGCCTCAGGCGGAGGAAGTGGTGCGGCTGGCGCTCGCGCTGGGCGCTGACCGCGGCGTTCTGCTGTCGGACCGGGCATTCGCCGGCTCGGACACATGGGCCACCTCCTACGCGCTGTCACAGGCGATAAGGCATATCGGCGAAGTGGACCTTATTCTGTGCGGCGTCATGGCCATTGACGGCGACACCGCCCAGACCGGGCCCGGCATCGCCTGCCAGCTGGGCATCCCGCAGATCACTTTCTGCGACGCCATCGAGCCGCTTAAAACCGGCCGCATCCGCGCGCGCCGCCTCATCGAAGGCGGGCACGAAACGGTGGAAACCGCGTTGCCCGCGCTGGCCACCATGCACCTGCCGCACGACTACCAGCCGGCGTACCCGTCGTTTCCGCAGGCCGACGCGGCTCAGGCCAAGCCTTACGAGGTGTGGACGGCGGCGGACATACACGCCGATTCCAAACTGCTGGGCCTTAACGGCTCGCCCACCCGGGTTGACCGGGTCTACGCGCCGCCCGCGCGAGAGCGCGGCCAGGTATCAAGCGGCGGCACGGCCGAGCTTGTGGCCCGGCTGGTCGAGATTCTGAAACAGGAGAGTGTGGTCAAATGATAACCGTTTCCGCCAAATGCATAGGCTGTGCCAAATGCGTAAAAGCGTGCCCTTTCGGCGCCATTGAAATGCACGGCAGGAAAGCCGTGATGAACGACAAATGCACGCTGTGCGGCGCGTGCGTGGAAACCTGCCCGGTGAAAGCGATAAGCATAGGCCGCTCGGAAATGAGCCGCGACACCGCCGGTTATTCGGGCGTATGGGTGTTTGCGGAACTGTCGGACGTGCCGGGCGGCGGCAAAACGGTACGGCCGGTGACGCTCGAACTGCTGAGCGCGGGCAAACGCCTCGCCGGTGAACTGGGAGAGGAGCTGTGCGCGGTTCTGATCGGCCATGACGTGGCCGGCCATGCCGCCGAACTGGCGGCCAACGGCGCGCAGAAAGTGTATCTGTGCGACCATAAGCACGCCCAGCATTACACGACCGACGTATATGCCCGGGTTACGGTGGATTTCATCCGCAGGCACAAACCGGCGATAGTGCTTTACCCCTCCACCTACATCGGCCGTGACATAGCGCCGCGCATTTCCAGCGAACTGTATGTGGGCCTGACCGCCGACTGCACGGGCCTCTCCATTAAAGAAGGCAACCTGCTCCAGACCCGGCCCGCGTTCGGCGGCAACATCATGGCCGATATCCTGAGCCCGGGCACCCGCCCGCAGATGGCTACGGTGCGGCCCAACGTGATGAAACGAAATGAGCCGGAACCGGGACGGCAGGCTGAAATAATCAAATCCGAAACCGTCATTGACGAGCAGCTGCTGCGCGTGAAAGTGGTGGAGCGGCATGTTGACCACAAACAGTCGGGCGGCAAAATTGACGAGGCTGAAGTGATCGTGTCCGGCGGGCGCGGCATGAAGAACGAGCGGGGCTTCAAACTTCTTGCCAGACTGGCGGACGAGCTGGGCGGCACGGTGGGCGCTTCCCGCGCGGCGGTTGACATGGGCCTGCACCGCAAAACCCATCAGGTCGGCCAGAGCGGCACCACGGTTTCGCCGAAGCTGTACGTGGCGTGCGGGATATCCGGCGCGGTGCAGCATGTGGTGGGCATGAGCGGATCCGACGTTATCATAGCCGTCAACAAAGACCCCAACGCTCCGATCTTCAACATCTGCAAGTACGGACTGGTGGGCGACGCGCACCAGATAGTGGAAAAACTGACGGAAGCGCTGAAAGCGAAAAAATAAATGCGCCTGTTCTATCAGCTGCTGATAATGTTGGTGGGAGTCGGCGTGCTGCCCCTGTTGCCGGGCGGGGCGGTCATGCTGTATTATCAGCACCGCGCGGAGAACAACGCGCTGAAACTGCACGCGGGCCTGGCGCGCACCACCGCCATAAGCGTGAGCCAGTATATTTCCGGGCTGGGCGACCGCATGGCGTTCACGCAGGAACTGGAGCGGAGCCTGGCTGACAATAACCGCGCGGCCGCACAGTGGACGATAGAACTGGCCATCGCCTCCAATCCGGATTTCCTGCTGATGGCCGTGCTCGACCGCAACGGCCGCGAGCTCATGCGGGCAGGCGATCCCGACATGGTGCAGCGCTACAGACCGGTCAACGCCGCCGCCAGCAAACTGTTCCAGCGAAGCGTTGCGGCGCAGGAAGTGGTGCTGGGCGAATTCGGCTCCTACAGCGGAGGGCCGGGCGGACTGATGTTTTTTCCGCTCGACACCGGGCAGA
>JAQVSV010000092.1 GCA_028700325.1 Elusimicrobiaceae bacterium
CCCACGATACGGCGCACATGAAACGGCACCTGCGTGGAAGTGCGTATGAAAAGCCTGCCGTTAGGATCAAGCCAGGTGAGCGTGGTATGCGGCTCCAGCGCGCAGTGCTGCGCGTACTGGGTTTCAAAGGTGTTCTCGAAGATATAGTCGGCCTTGGAAAACCATTCGTCCGGGTGGATGTCAAGATCAAATTTCGCGCAGATATTGCGTTTGGCGTCGGGAATATTCCTGGCGTCCTTCTCGTCGTGAATGACCGGCGCGCCGGGCTTCACCGCGTCCATGATCTCAAACACGGCGGGCAGCACTTTATACTCCACCCTGATTTTGGAAAGCGCCAGCTCGGCCGCCTCTTTGGTTTCGGCCGCCACGGCCGCCACCTTGTCGCCTACATAGCGCACCTTGGTATCGAACACTAGGCAGTCATAGGGCGACGGCTCCGGGTAACCCTGCCCCGCCGTAGTGTGGCGGATGCGCGGCACGTTTTTGTAGCACAGCACCGCTTTGACGCCGGGCACTTTTTCCGCCCCGGAAGTGTCTATGCTCGTGATCTCGGCGTGCGCGTGCGGACTCCACAGGATTTTACCGTGCAGTACGCCCGGCACGGCCACGTCATCGGTAAATTCGGCCCGGCCGCAGGCGAGGCCGAGCGCGTCCACTTTGGTGACGCGGCGGTTTACGGTCTTGAAATTTTCGGTTTCTTTAATTGCCATGATTCTCGCCTCGCTTTTTCGGTTTCGCGCCCGCTTTGCCTTTAAGCGCCCGGGCGGCCAGCTTAACCGCATGGACCTGCTTTACATAGCCCGTGCAGCGGCAGATATTGCCGTCAAGCGCGTGCCGGATTTCCGGCTCCGCCGGATCGGGATTTGCGGCAAGCAGCTCTTTCGTCACCAGTATCATGCCGGGAATGCAGAACCCGCACTGCACCGCGCCCGAATCCACATAAGCCTGCTGGATCGGATGCGGGTCGGCGGGGCCGCCCAGCCCCTCGATCGTTTCCACGCTTGTGCCATGCGCCGACACCGCCAGCATCATGCACGAAAGCGCGGCGCGCCCGTCCACCAGCACGGTGCAGCTGCCGCAGTCGCCCGTGTCACAGCCTTTTTTCGTGCCAGTATAACCTTCGCGGCGCAACAGTTCTATAAGCGTTTCACTCTCGCCTGCGCGGAAAGTTTTTTCCGCGCCGTTTAGCGTAAACGCGATTTCAAAGTATCCGGCCCTGGATTCCAATACCGTCGTTTTCATCAGCGCGCTCCCTGCCCGGCGGCGGCCAGGATGCAGCGCCGTATGACAACCGGGGCGATTTCTTTTTTATACTGCGCCGGCGCGCTCAGCGAATTGAACTGGCCGGCCTGAGCGGCGGCTTTCCCGCCCGCTTCGCAAGCCAGTTCCGCGGTAATCTTTTTGCCCGCCAGCACGGCTTCCGCCGCAGGCAGCACCGTCGCTTTCGCGACCGCCGCGCCCAGCGCCACGCGCAGAGACCTGCAGACCCCGCCTTTATGCTCCAGAACTGCCGCGCACAGCATGATGTTTTCCCACGAACTTTCGGTTTTGGCGACTTTATCAAACACGCCGGAGAATTTTTCCGTTCCGGCGGGAATTTTAAATTCCACCAGCACCCATTTGCGGCCCAGTTCCTCCGCGTAAGGTTTCTCGAACAGTTTTTCCACCGGCACGGTTTCGGTTTTTCCGGGCCGCGCGACCACCGCGCTGGCGTTTAACGCGGCCAGCACCACGGGAAAATGGTTGAACGGATACGGGCGCACCATATTGCCCCCGAGCGTGCCCATATTGCGGATGAGATGGCTCGATATGCGGTAAGCCGCCTCATAAACAAGCCCGCCCGCCCAGTTTCTGATAACAGGCGATTGAAGCAGGTCGGTAAACGTCGTGCACGCCCCGATCGTGAGAAATTTCGAGTCGCGTTTTATATAGGACAGCCCCGCGTACTTCAGGTCCGCCACGGCGGTAACGCCGGACGGCAGCGATTTAACAAGCCCCGTGCCGCCGCCGAATATGACGGCGCGGCCCTTGAATCGGGCAAGCACGCCGACCGCTTCTTTCGCGCCCGCGGGACGGGTATAGGATGTTATTTTGCTCATGGTCACCTCTTGTCGAAATACGGATGTTTAAGGTACGGAAACTTCTCCGGCTTCGTATCCACGGCTTTCAGTTCCGCCTCGCTCACCAGCACGGAGGGCGCCACAACGGACACCGGGATGCCGTTAACCATAGTATTATACACATTAAGCGCGGCGCCTGCCGAAACTATGTCGCGCAGCACACGGTTGTTGAGCGCGTCAAAACGGACGCCGCGCAGAGGCTCTTCGCGCCCGTCCGCGGCATACACTTTATAAATTTCCATATCCCCGGAAAAGTCGCCCGCGTCGCGCACCAGTATCCCGTATTCCAGGTCATAATCACGGCAGAGGGCGAGCAGTTTCGTTTTAAGATCTGCGTCTGGCACCGTGACCGCCGGCCTGAAAAACAGATTCGACGCACTGCCCCTGGGAACGGAAAACAGAGTGGCCCGTCCGTGTCCGTTGGAAGCGAAGCGTTCCCTGGCCGGAGCGCGGCTCATAAGCAGGTCCAGCAGTTTCCCTTTTTTCACCAGCTGCACGGCGCGGGCAGGCACGCCTTCGCTATCCACTTCGTACGAACCGACCAGCCCCGCGCCGTTATGCTCTTTGGCAAGGGGATCATCGGTAACGCTGAACAGCGGGCTCATTACCCGCAGGCCGAGCCGGTTGTAGAAAGCGCCCATGCCGTTTTCCTGCCCGAACTCCGACCACGACGGGCGCGGCGCGTAAACCGATCCCGCGAAGAATTTCGAGAACAGCTGGCCCGCCGCCGCGCCTTCAAACAGCACCGGCCCCACATAAGCGGCAAGCGTGGAACCATGAACAGAGGCTGAAACGCTGCCCGCAAATTGCGCGGCCAGCCCGGCAAGCCCGCCGGCGGAGGGCAGTTCATTCTGCGCATAAACAAAAGAACGGCTGCGCTTTATCGGCATGCCGTCGGCGGCCATCGTTTCGGCGTTGAACGTGGCCGCGCCCAGCGCGCCGCCGCTGTGAACCATGGTGTTTTCGCTGTTCGCATAACTGCTTTCAGCCTGCGAAACGGAAAGCGTGACACCGCTCACCATAATATCGGCGTAGCGTCGAAATACCGCCGAAGCGGAACGCGCGGCGTCCACCAGCGCGGGCCGGTCCAGCCCGAACGGTTTGATACCGCCGGCGTAAATGGCGGGAGTGGACGGAGAAAAATCGTCCGGCTGGTCGGCCAGATTCCTGGTGCGCGCCAGCGCGGACTTTTTAGCCAGAGCCTGCACGGCGGCATTATAGGTATCGTCCGAAATCTCCCACAGGGCGCGGCGCACTGCGGCGTAACCGCCGTCGCGGTCGGTCCAGGAAAGATAATCGTTGGAATCGCCAAACCCCTTGACGAAGTTGGAGTTGTCGAATTTTTCAGACCCCACCCGCAGTTCCGCGCGGGCCAGCGCGCGGGCCTCCAGTTCGTCACTCACGGTCGAGCCGAAAGTCGCCTGAGTTTCAAATTCCTGGGTGCGCGTTACGGTGTAAGCAAGGAAATAAGGCAGTGGATATCTGTCCGCGCGCAGCCGCGCGCCGTTGCGGGCCAGTTCGGCCCGCATGGCTTTGAATACGGGAGTTTCAAACGTCGCGCCGTCCGCCGCGAAACCAGCCCGTGCCGGTCCGGCAAAACATATCAGGAACAAAATGGCTTTTTTCATTTTACATCCCCCTCCCCGCCGGTCAGCGGGGGCGCGAGAATGGGAGCTTTCTCCTTGGGATTATGGGCCTTTTCAACTTCCAGTTCTGTTACCAGAATGCTGGGCGAAACCGCCGAAACCGGAACCCAGCCCGATTCCGCGCCGCAGGTGCCGTTGAACACGCCGGCATCGTCGCCGCCGGCGGCTATCTTGCCGAAGGTGGTGAGCGGAGTGCCGACTATATCCACGCCGCGCACGATCTCGTCGGGGCGCCCGTCGGCGTAAACCCGGTACACCAGCAGCGGCAGCACTTTAAACGACTGGGTGCCCGCGCGGCCGGTCTGTGTAAATCCTCCCGCGATATCCTCAAAAACCAGCCCGTAGGGCTTGCCCTGTTTTCTGCACTCCGCTATCATGGCTTTGCGCAGTTCATCGAACGGAACGGGATCTTTGACAGTAACGATCGTGTTACCCATTCTCGACGTGACCGCCTTGCCCGCCGAACGCCGCCCGTGCCCGTTTGATTTGACAAACCCGGCCGCGGGCGTGCGGTCCATAAGAAAATTTTTCAGCACGCCCGACTCGATCAGCGTTACCTTCTGCGCCTTTACCCCCTCGTCGTCATACTTGTAATGTCCGCGCAATGCAATACCGTCAAAACTCGCCAGCGTGGGATCGTCCTCCACGGTTATGACCTCCGAAACGATTTTCTCGTTTATTTTTTTAGCGAAAGTCTGCCCGTCGGAATTCTTTTTCAGCCGGTGGCCTTCGAGCCGGTGGCCCAGAATCTCGTGAAAAAACACGCCCGCCGCGCGGTTGCGCATGATGGCCGGCCCGCTGTAGGGCTCCACGATCGGAGCGGATTTAAGCGCCGCCAGCTCTTTAACCGATTCCGCCATATCGGCCATTATCCGTTTATCGTCCGGCAGATCGGAGAGCCTGACTCCCGCGTAGGTCTTTGACCGGCGCAGGTCCATTCCGTCTTCGGTGCGGGTGGCGATGTTATAGGACAAACGCAGATAGACATCGCCCGTTTTGACCCGCGTGCCCTCGCTGGAAACAAAATACCGATTATAAACAGTGGCCACAAAATCCGCCGAGTTGGAAAACACGAACGGAAAAGAAGACAGATACGCGGTGTAGTTTTTCAGCCGGGTTTCCCACTCCGTCCGGTCAACAGCGGGCAGTTCGCCGGTTTCATAAAACCGTTCGGGCGCGGCGGGTGCGGAGAAATCATCTGATTTGTCGTCGTCCGCGGCCGTCATGTCGCGGTTGGCGCGCACTTTCATATAGCCTTCCTGCGCGCGCTTGTAATAAAAATCCGTCCAGCGCCAGAGCTCCGCGCGGATAGCGTCAATGTCCGCGCCAGCGGCAATACTGACCGGATTGCCCCTGAACGTATAGCCCTGCATCCCTTTCACTTCATGGGTATTATCCAGTTCGCGCGAGCCGACCCTCGCATCCACGTCAAGATAGCGGTTGAACGACTCGCCGCTGTTTTCAATCCCGCCGTTTTCGGCGGACACATGTATCTGCCGGGTGTCGTTGAGCTGGTAAGACAGGTAATACATCGGCGCGGCTTCCGCGTTCGTCAGCGCTGAGGTTGAACGCGCCAGCTCGGCGGACATGGCGTTAAGCGCCGGGTCCGTCTGAAGTGTATAGGCATAACCGCGGCCCGCGCATAAAAACGCGCAGGCGCACAGAACGGGGAGCAGTTTTTTCATGGGTATCCTTTAATTTACGCGCAAAGAGCGCGCAGCGCGCGTTTCAGCAGCACTCCGGCCATCGCCTTGCGATAGGCGGCGGTGGAACGCTGGTCGTCAATCGGTGCGGCGGCCGCCACGGCGGCCCGAGCAGCCAGGTCAAGAATTTTCTCGTCGAGTTTGACCCCCAGCAGAATCTTCTCGGCTTTGAGCGCGCGTTTTACCGTCGGGCCGACCGCGCCAAGCGATATGCGGATATCGTTTATCGCGCCGCTGCCGGTTTTAAGCGAAACACCCATGCAGATTTTAGAAATGGCGAAATTTTTCCGCGCGGCGAGTTTGAGATAAACGCCCCTGCCGCCGCGGATCGGGATTTCAAAACCCGTTATCAGCTGGCCCGGCTTCAGCACGGTGCGCTTGGGACCGGCGAACAGTTTTTCGACCGGCCGGCGGGAATGAGTTTTCCCGTCAAACAGCAGCGCGTCCGCCCCTTCCGCGACAAGCGCGCAAACCCCGTCCGCCGAAGGGGAGGCGTTGCCGCAGTTGCCGCCCAGCGTGGCTATATTGCGAAGCGGAGGGCTGGCGTACTGCCGGACCGAATCGAACAGCACGGGCGCGTGTTTTCTCACCAGCGCGTTTTCGCCCAGAGCCGACACCTTCTCGCACGCGCCGATATACAGCTTTTTTCCTTTGAGCCGGATGCCTTTGAGTTCGGCCAGCGCACCTATGTCAATCCACGTTTCGCCGTCCGCCCGGCCGCAATGCGCCGAAATGGCGAGATCCGTTCCGCCCGCCAGAAATTTAACCGGCCCGCCCGCGTTTTTAACAAGGAGCCAGACGTCTTTCAAAGTGTCGGGCCTGACTATCTTTACCGGAAACATAAGCCTCCCTATTTGCGGCCGAGCCTGTCCGCAAGCAGCTGCGCCGCGCGCTCGACCGACTGGAAAATTTTCTCATAACCCGTGCAGCGGCAGATATTGCCGCTCAGCGCCTCTACGATTTCGGCGCGCGCAGGTTCCGGCCTGCGCGCAAGCAGCGCGTAGGCCGACATCACCATCCCCGGCGTGCAGAACCCGCACTGCACCGCACCGCATTCGGCAAATGCGCGCTGGATGGGGTGCGGTTCGCCGTCCGGGCCGGCCAGCCCCTCGATCGTAAGCACCGTCCGGCCCTGCGCCTGCGCGGCCATGTACAGGCAGGAATTGACCGCCGCGCCGTCCACCACCACCACGCACGCGCCGCATTCGCCCTCGCCGCAGCCCACTTTGGTGCCCGTAAGGCCCAGTTCTCGGCGCAGGAAATCCGCCAGCGTAAGCCCCGTGTCTATCTCGCGGCTCACGGCTGCGCCGTTAACCGCGCAGTTTAACAACATTTTCGCTCCGGTCAGTCTGGAGGTTTCTTTGCTGGTTTTATGTTTCATGGCAAAATCCTTTTTTTATTCCGGTTCCGCAAGGCCGTTTTTTCCGGCCTCCAGCGCGGCCCACACTTTTTCCGGCAGCAGCGGCGTCTGCGGCACACGCACACCAAGCGCGTGCTTGATGGCGTTGGCGATCGCCGCCGACGGGCCGATCAACGGCAGTTCCCCGAACCCCTTGGCGTTATACGGCCCGGCGCGGTAGGGTTTTTCGACTATCGTGGCGTCATAAGCCGGCGCTTCAAAGGCGGACGGAACCACATAATCGGTCATGT
>JAQVSV010000093.1 GCA_028700325.1 Elusimicrobiaceae bacterium
CCTTCGCGGGAGCCGCGCAGCAGGGGTTTTTCTCGGTCGGGGAACAGCTGTCGGTGATAATGCTGGTGGGCGCTGCTTCGCTTTCCAACATCTTCTGGAAAGAAATCTCGCATGCGCACACCGAGGGAAACATCGAGCGTACCCGCGATCTCTATTTGAAATCAACCCGGACGCTTTATTTCGCCACCTGCTGCATGGCCTATTTCGTTATCGCGTTCAGCGGCGAAGCCATTTCGGTATTGCTGGGAAACAAATACGCCGCCGCGACGGCCTGCACTGCGCTGATGATTTTTGCAACCACCTATCAGGCGGTCGGACAAATCAATTACGCCTATCTGATGGCCACCCGCAAAACAAAAGCCAATATGTGGCTGACTATCCCCTCAACGGTAACAAGTTCGGCGCTGGCCTATTTCTTTCTGGCCGGCCCGGATTATGCCGTGCCCGGCCTGGGACTGGGCGCGACCGGTCTGGCGCTGAAAGCCGCAGTTATTCAGGCCGCGCTAGCCAACCTGCAGATGTTTTACATCTGCAGAAGCAATGGCTGGAAAAACGGTTTTTCATTCCAGCTGCGGTATGCGGCGGTGTTTTTTGCCCTGTCAGTCTGCGCCGTATGGCTCACATCCTTTTTGCCCAAACCGCATTACTGGTTTGCGGTGCGCCTGTTTGCGGCCGGAATTATTTATGGGGCGGGCGCAATTTGGTACACTTGCAAAATGGCCGGGGAATTGGGAATAGACCAGTCGAAATTCCGAACCCTGTTTAAAGAATTGAAAAATTTTGCAGACTTACGGAGAACAGCTTGAATCCGGCAAACATATTTGGGAAACTTAAGCTCGCGGGGTTTTCGCGGGAGGGCTGGCTGTTTTTTTTCGCTTTTTTTGCAAGCGGCCTGTTTTTTGCCGCGCTGACTCCGCCCTACCAGATGCCGGACGAGCCTGCCCATTTCATGCGTTCCTTTCAGCTGGTGCGCGGCGACTGGCTGCCCCGGCCCGACACACCCGACACCCTTTTCCCCTCCGCGCTCGAACCGGACGTCAAGGCGGTAAATTATCTGGTTTTTAAAGAGGACACGCGCTTTTCACTGCCGCAGCTGAAAACGCTGGTAAAAAACAGTCCGCCGTTATCAGCGGATAATTTTGCCGCCACAAAAAGGCGGGCTGACAGTGATGTCGCATTGTATTTCAATACTACCGCGTACAGTCCGGTTGCGTATCTGCCGCTGTCAGCCGGTGTACTGGCCGCACGGATTCTGTCGCTAAAAGCCATTTACGCGCTTTATCTGGCGCGGCTGGCTTCGTTATTGTGCGCGGCGATATTCATCACGATCGGATTTGAAATAATCAAAAAACGGTTTTCTGAACGGGAATCGCTGCTTTACGCCGTCGCCGCTTTTATTCCCATGCATATTGCGCTGGCAGCATGCGCGAGCACCGACGGCGTGACCAACACGCTGGCGTTTCTGGCAACCGCGCAGGGGCTCGCCATGCTCGCCACGGCAGATAAAACAACCGGGGGCGAACGGTTCGCGTTTATCATGACAAGCGTCCTGCTCGGCCTGTGCAAATACATTTATCTGGTAATTCCGTTCGTGCTGGAACTGGCGTATATGCAGCGGGATATGAAAAAGAGGTGGCCCGGCTCGCTTTTTCTGATCGCGGCGGCCCTGCTGCCTGCGGCGGGCTGGTCAATGGCCGCGGCCGGAATTCTGGTCGGCAAATCGCAGGGGCAGGCGGCCTATGTCCTGGCACACCCGTTTTTAATGCTTGCGGCCATGGGGAAACTGATTCTTTCGTTTTCTTATTTGCGGGGCATGATCGGCTCGTTCGGCTGGCTCGACGCGCCAGCCTCAAAATTTTCCATCTTCGCATATCTGGCGGCAATGCTGGCCGCCGCCGTAACTTTCAAAAGCGAAACCGGGCTGCCACGGAAAACGATATGGGCCGGGCTGGCGCTTCTCCTGTTTGTGATATTGCTGGGCTGCTATGTAGCCTTTACCCAGGTAGGTCTGGACGTAATAGTGGGTGTGCAGGGCCGTTACTTCCTGCCGGGCATGGCGCTGTTTCTTATCGCCGCGCCGGAACTGGTGAAACTTTCGGAACGCGGCATAAAAATCCTGAAAAGCGCGGTGGCGACGGTATGGCTTTATCTTATGTACAGCAGTCTTTACGGCGCGGTCTGGAAAAGATTCTGGTCTTGACGGAGCGATAATGGCGGAACATCCCTATAATGAAAAATATTACGCCGGATCATGCAACAAAAACGGTGTGCCCTATGACAGAAGCGTGCCGCAATGGCTGGAATTTTTCCGCTCGCTGGCGGGCCATATCGCGCTTAAAATCGCGCCGCGCACGACTTTTGAAATAGGCTGCGCGAAAGGGTTTCTGGTGGAATCGCTGCGTGATCTGGGAGTGCAGGCCGAAGGAATTGATATATCGGAATACGCCATCAGCCAGGTGCGCCCCGACATCAAACCGTTTTGCCGGGTTTCCAGCGCCGGGCAGTTTTCCCCTTCCCTGAAACACTACGATCTGGTCATTTCCATCGAAGTGATCGAGCACCTTGCGCCGGAGCAGGGCCGTTTGGCCATCGGGCGCATGTGCGAGCTGAGCGATACGGTGCTTGTTTCCTCAACCTCCGATGATTTTGAGGAGCCCACCCATATAAATGTGCAGCCAAACCGGTACTGGCGCGATCTTTTCGCCGAAAACGGATTCGCGGAAGATCCGCGCTTCAATTTCAAAAAAACCATCGGAAAAGACGCGATGCTGTTTCGCCGCAAGACGGGCTGGACAGGCTCATGGCTTAAAATGCAGGCCCGCAAGCCGTTCTGCGCGGCGTTTTACAGTTCCATCGTGCGCCGGGCTGCCGCGAAACTGCGCGGCGGGGCCTGCGCGGACAAATAAAACCGCAGAGGGCGCAGTGGTATGAAATTTTCAAAAATCCGCAAATTCGCACAAAGGCACGGCCTGCTGGCCTTGCCGGGCGCGGCGTTTGCAAAGTTGCGGGCCAGCGCCGCTTACGCAAGTTACGCCGCGAAAACAGGCCCGTCACCGCAACAGCTTGCGGGGCAGCGCGCGAAAGAATTCAGGTTCAGCCCGAAAATCAGCATTATCACGCCGGTTTATAACACCCCGCTTTCCGTTCTGGAGGAAACCCTGAAGTCAGTTCTGGCGCAAACCTACGCAAACTGGGAGCTGTGCCTGGCCGACGGTTCGCCCGCCGACTGGCCCGGCCGCGCCGCGCTGGAAAAATACTCCGCGCGCGACCCCCGCATAAAAGTGCGGTTTCTGCAAACCAACGACGGCATTACAGGCAATTCCAACGCCGCTCTGGCAATGGCCGGCGGTGACTACATCGGCCTGCTCGATCACGACGATATTTTAAGGCCCGACGCGCTTTATGAAGTGGTTGCCGCGCTTAATGCCGGCCCGGAAGCGGATCTGTTGTATTCTGACGAGGATAAACTGGCCGCCGACGGCAAAACCCGTTTTTTCCCCCATTTCAAGCCCGACTGGTCGCCCGACACTTTCCGCAGCTACAACTATATCTGCCATTTTTCGGTATTAAAAAAATCCCTGCTGGAAGCCGCCGGGCCGTTCCGGCCCGGGTTCGAAGGCTCGCAGGATTACGACCTGCTCCTGCGGGCGGCGGAAAAAGCCCGGTGCATCCACCATATCCCGAAAGTGCTGTACAGCTGGCGGGTGGTGCCCGGCTCGACATCTGACGACGAGAACGCCAAACCTTACGCCTGTGTTTCCGGCCGCAAAGCGCTTGAGGAACATCTGGAACGCACCGGACGGAAAGCGGATGTGCTGGCCGGCTGCGCGCAGGGCATTTACCGGATTTCCTACTCCGCCCCGGCGGTAAAAACGGCCGTGTTCGTGCCGGCGGCCCGGGCGGACGACGCCTATCTGCAAAACCTTATCGCCGGAACGGCTCTGCCGGACTGCGAGTTTTTTGTGCTTGCGGACGAAAACGCCGCGCCGCGCCGCATTGCAGGCAAGGAAATTAACGTTATCGGGCGCGGGGTGCTGGCCCCGTTAAAAACCCGGGCCGCCGCATTCGCTTTCATTAACGGCGGGATACTGCCCCGTGACAATGACTGGCTCTGCGGCATGCTGGAGCACGCGCTGCGCGACGGCGTGGGCGCGGCCGGCGGAAAAATTCTCAACGGCGCAACCCGGATAACCAACTGCGGATACCTTATAGGTCCTGACTGCCTGCCCCGGCCCCTGCATAAAAATGCGCCGGACTCGCGGATGGGCTATATGTGCCGCACCCACATAATACAGAATATCAGCGCCGCGGCTGGCTGTCTGGTTACGCGCCGGGGCGTGTTTGAAAATGCCGGCGGGTTCGATCCTTATTATCAGACCGAGTTGCGTGAAATTGATTATTGCCTCAGAGTGCGCGCGTTTGGAAAAACGGTTGTCTGGACGCCTTACGCACGTTTCGACAGGGCAGACCGGACGGATTGCGCCATATTCCCGGAAACGGAACTGGCGCATTTTGCCGCCAGATGGAGCGAATCGGTTAAAAGCGGAGACCCTTTCTATAATCCCAATCTGTCACCCGAAGGAGATTTCAGCCTTGCAACACGATAACAGCGCAAACAAAACCTCCTTTCTCGCCGTTTTACTGGCGACTTGTAACGGCGAGAAATATCTGCCGCAGCTGCTCGATTCAGTATTGGAGCAATTGCCGGCGGACAGTTTTGTGCTGGCGCATGACGACGGATCCTCCGATTCCACGCCCGGCATCCTTGACTCTTATTCCGCGCGTTTTCCAGCACTGCGCGTGCTTAAGGACGGCATTAAAACCGGCGGCGCCTGCCGCAACTTCGCGCACCTGCTGGAGAACGTGTCGGCCGATTACTTCATGCTTTGCGATCAGGACGATGTCTGGCTGACAGGCAAGATTGCCGCCGCCCTGACTGAAATGCGCCGGCTGGAAGCGGAACACGGAACCGCCACGCCGCTTCTGGTGCATACCGATCTTGCGGTAGCGGACAAAAACCTCAAACCGCTGGCGGCTTCGTTCATGGCTTATCAGAACCTGCTGCCGAGTACGGCGGAAATCCTGCCGCGGCTGGCGGCACAGAATGTTGTCACCGGCTGCACGACTCTTATTAACCGCCCGCTGAGGGATTTGGCGGCGCCGATCCCCCCGCAGGCGCAGATGCACGACTGGTGGCTGGCCATGGTCGCCTGCGCGTTCGGGCATATCGGCTATGATCCCACTCCCCTGATTTTATACCGCCAGCATGGCGGAAACGACACGGGCGCGCACAAATGGTCGCTCGCGTTTGTTTCCCGCAGAATGTTAAGTTCCCGCAAAAACAGCATCGAACGCGCCTGCCGGCAGGCCGGCGAGTTTGTCAGGCGGTATGAGAAACTGCTGGCGCCGCAAACGCGCGGCTGGCTGGAAACTTATGCGGAGCTGGGCTCGCTGGGGTTTATCCAAAAACGCATTTTCCTGTTTAAAAACGGCATCCGCAAAAACGGCCCGCTGCGCACCATCGGTTTTTTTCTTTCGGTATAGCGCACCGCGGCGGCATGTGCCGCCGGATCTTTTTTGCTATAGTTGGTATATTGTATTGGAGGAACAGATGAAACTTTTCGCTGTCACAGCCGTCGTTATGCTTTTAAGCCCGCCAGGGCGGGCGGAAATTATAGTGCTGAGGTCGGGTGAAGACATCACGGCGCGGGTCAGCCTGATCTCCTCCTGCACGGTGAAACTGGAAAACGGCACCCAACTTCCGCGCAAAGACATACTGGAAATCCAGCTTGCCGGCCAGTCCGCTCCGCAAGCCGCCGCTATAGCGGTAACCGAACGCGACAAGGCCGACGCGGCGGCCGCATTCGGGCAGGCACGCGAATTCGGCGCGCGCTACAGCGGCATGAACGGGCTGATCCTGCTTGACAGCGGTGAATATGTCCTCAAACCCGACGGCACGCAGGTTTTCCGCAATCACCAGATCCGCCAGATACTCAAAGAAAGCCTTAAACAGCAGTGGGGCACCGTGGGCAGCTGCGCCGAGGAAGGCCGCGAACGCGTGCGCATAACCAAGGCGAGCGTGTACGCGCCGGACGGCGCGGTCTATCCGCTCGATCCCGCCCGGATCGAAACCTCCCGCCCGCAGGATGGCAGTGGCGATTTTTTTGTGGCGGGCAACATCTGCAGCATCTACGAAATGCCCAACGTGCAGGCCGGTTCGATTGTGGACTACGAAACCGAACTGGAAACCTACAACCCGTTCCGCAGGGATTTCTTCTTCCCCGGCTGGGGTTTTGCGGACGATCAGGGCCCGGTGCGGGTTTCCCAGGTAAGGGTAACAGTGCCCGCGTCGCAGGACTTTTTTTACTCGACGCGCAATTTTCCCGCTCCGGCTCCTGAACAGCCCGCGGTTACGCGCGCCAGCGAAACCAGAACCTACAGCTGGCGGCTGGAAAACATCGAGCCGCTTGCCGCGGAACCGAATATGCCGGCCTACCAGAACGTCGCGCCGTTCCTGCTCGGTTCGCTGTTCAAAAACTGGGGCCCGGTGCTGGACTGGACGGCGGGACTGTATGAGGAACGGACGAAACCGTCCCCCGAATTGGCCCGGTTCACTCTTGACCTTGTGAAAAACTGCAAAACCGAAGATGAAAAGGCGGCTGAAATCTACCATTACGTCCAGAAAGAAATCCGCTATATAGCGCTGAAAGTGGGCGTGGCTTCCGGCTGGGGCGGCTATGACGCCAATCTTACCTGGAAACGCCGGTACGGGTGTTGTGTGGACAAGGCGCTGCTGCTGACCGCAATGCTCAATGCGGCGGGCATAAAGGCTTCGCCGGTGCTTATAAACACCAACGACCAGGCCGAGCTGGATTTCCGTATTCCGCAGCTGGGGTTCGACCACTGCATCACCGTGGCGGAAATAAGCGGCCGGCATGTGTTTCTGGACTCCACCGGCTACGACTACCGGTCTCCCTCGATAGCGGGATTCGACTACGGCACGGTGGTCCTCAACATCTTCGGGCACAAACTGG
>JAQVSV010000094.1 GCA_028700325.1 Elusimicrobiaceae bacterium
CGCCTTGAGTCTGGTTTCCTCCGCGGATTTGTTCTGCTGATCAGCGCCAGGCGCAGCCGTGTTCGGCGCGGGCGCGGCTGAAGGTTTCATCGGCGGTGTGATCATGACCAGTTTATAAGATACGGGTTCGCGGTACTTGGTGAACAGATGAATGCCGAGCGCGGCCGCGAAATAATGATAGAAGGCGTAACAGGTAATAAGCACAATCGCTATCATGCCGTCGCGGAACAGGCGGGTGCCGCCAGGCATGCCTTCCCGTTTTTTCTTCGCTTTTTCCAGCGCGTGCAGTTTGGCCAGCTCGGCTTTTTTCTGCGCTTCCTGCGTGCTGAGCTCTTCCTGTTTTATTTCCGGCTTGATTTTTTTCCTGGCGTCCTGTTTTTTCTCGTCCGGATCCGGTTTTTGTTCAGGCTTGTCGGAGACTGGCGCCGCAGCAGGTGTATTCTTTCCGGCTTCCAGTATGGCGGCAGCGCGGGCGGTATCTTCCCCATCCGGCGCCGAATCCGCTTCCGGGCCTGCCGGGGCCGGCGCGGGTTCATTCGCGCCCGGTTCCCAGGTTTTTGTTTTGGGCAAAGTGTCCGTATCTGCCGGACGATCTGTTCCGGCGGATTTTTTTGCTTCAAAAGCGGAGTCGAAATCGTGAGTGACTTCAAGTTTTTCCCGAGCGTCCGCCAGGTTCTGCACTTTTAATGCGGATTGCTCGTCTTCAAAATTTATTATCGTGGCATTTACGATAGGCCGGCTGGTATCTCCACCGCGCCCGGTATCGCCCCGGTTTGTATCCCGGCTGGTATCGCCGCGTTCTGTATCCCGGCTGGTATCGTCGCGTTCTGTATCCCGGCTGGTATCGCCGCGTTCTGTATCCCGGTTGGTATCCCTGCCTGCGGGTTCGGCGGGCTGTTCGTCGTAATATTCCTCGCCTTTTTCTTTTCTGGCCTTAAACTCGGTATATAGCAGGGAAATTTCCTGATGCAGTTTTCCGGCGGAAACCGGCCGGTTGTTCGGTTCCTGCGCTATGCAGCTTTGGACTGACCGCAAAAATACCGGCGGCAGATCTCTGCGCTCTTCTTTTGTCTGTGAAAAAGCGGTTCCTGCGCCGTAAATACAGTCATGCAGCACCAGACCCATCTGGTAAACATCAGAACGGGTGGAAAAATCCCCGGTGAGCCGGCTTTCCGGCGCCGCGTAGTTTTTCCATTTTGTCATGCTTTCCGCATCCTGCAGCGGAGCCAGAAGTTTTTTAAGCTCCGGGCGGTCGAACAGACAGCGCTTGCGGAAATCGGTTATGACTGCATCAGCGAATCCTTCGCGAATGAAAATATTGGCGGGAGTCAAATCACTGTGAATTATGCCCAAGTCATGCGCATATGCGATAGCTTCGGAAATGTTGAGCGCGATTTTTAAAATGGTTTCCGCCGGCAGGGTTTTTTCCCGGGAGAGCCTGTTGGCAAGAGTTTCGCCGCCTATCAAATCTGTCACGATATAAAACAGGTCTTTATGGAACCCCGAATCGTATGTGCGGACTATCTGATTGTTGTAGAGTTCCGAAAATACCGTGGCTTCAATGCGCAGGATCCGGCGGACATCCGCCTTGTCTGCCGGGATACGGAATTTGTATATGCGCAAGGCTCGCACATTGCCAGTGGATTCATGCGTGGCTTTGTAGGTTGTGGTCAACCGGCCTTCATACAATTTATCGGAAGCTATATAACTGCCAATCTTTTCTCTGTCCATGATAGTACCATTGAAATTTATTGCGCGCTGAATATATGATACTATAGATTAATATACAGCCTTTTTCAATATCTTTAATAAAATGTGCAGGGGAGGCAGCAGTGACCGTCGAGCTTTTGAATGTTGTCATGCAGCGTCGCAGCGTAAGAAAATACAAATCCGATCCTGTCGGGCGGGATCTTGTAAACAGCTGTATCGAGGCGGCCCGGCTGGCGCCGTCCGCCTGCAACTCCCAGCCGTGGAAATTTGTGGTTCTTGACGAGCCTGCCCGGCTGGCCGAATTCGCCGGCGGTGTTTTTGAAGGACTGTATTCGATGACCGCGTTTGCCGGAAAAGCGCCTGTGCTGGTGGCGATAGTCAGCGAAAAAAGCAATGTCACGGCTTGGATCGGCAATCAGGTTCAGCAGACGACTTTCCGGCTTGTTGATATTGGCATTGCGTGCGAGAATTTTGTGCTGCAGGCTCAGTCGCTTGGCCTGGGCACATGCATACTTGGCTGGTTTAACGCGAAAAAGGCGGCGGAAATGCTGGGCTGTCCGGCCGGTAAAAAAGTCGAGCTTCTGATAAGCCTCGGGTATCCGGACGAGGCTCCTGCTCCGCGTCCGCGCAAGGCAATCGAGGCAATGTCTTCCTACGGTAAATATTGAGCCGCATGGGCGTAGTTCTGCCGTTTTGTTTAGCGGGGTTCGTTATTTAAATAACGAACCCCGCGGCATATCTATATATCACCGTGCCTGTTCCGAAGAATATTACACTGTTATTGCTCGTTATAAAATTAACGTAATTTTGAAAAATCTCGGTTTCCAATTTGCAAACAGACTTCGGAAATTATACAATCACTACTGGCAGCGTATGCTTGAGTCTGCTTTGCATGCAGGCTCGGACGGACGGTTTTCAGACACCTTATATATATTCAAGGAGATCAAACATGGAGCGCAAACTTGTTGCAATGGATGGAAATTCAGCGGCGGCGCATTCCGCTCATGCCACCAACGAAGTGATAGCTATATATCCTATCACTCCGTCATCCGGGATGGGCGAAATTTCCGACGCGAAAACCGCCAGAGGCGAAAAGAACATCTGGGGATCTGTTCCCAGCGTTACCGAAATGCAGTCGGAGGGCGGAGCGGCCGGAGCCGTGCACGGCGCATTGACAGCGGGCGCGCTTACGACTACCTTCACCGCCTCGCAGGGTCTGTTGCTGATGATTCCCAACATGTTTAAAATCGCGGGTGAATTGACGCCGACGGTGTTCCATGTCACCGCGCGCACTATTTCCACACATGCGCTTTCGATTTTTGGCGACCATTCGGATGTGATGGCCTGCCGCTCGACCGGTTACGCGATGCTGGTGTCCGCCAATCCCCAGGAAGTGATGGACATGGCCCTGATCGCCCAGTCTTCCACGCTTGAGGCGCGGGTGCCGTTCATCCATTTCTTCGACGGGTTCCGCACTTCTCACGAGCTTAATATGGTAGAGCCGGTTTCCTTTGACCATATGCGCGAGATGGTGTCGGACGAGATGGTGGCGGCGCATAAAAAACGGGCTCTCAATCCAGAACGGCCCTCGATGAAAGGCACCGCGCAGAACCCGGACGTGTTTTTTCAGGGTCGTGAAGCCTGCAACAATTTCTATACCGCGATTCCCGGCATTGTCACCAAAGCGATGGACAAATTCGCCAGCCTGACCGGCCGCCGGTACCATATCTTCGATTATTACGGCGCGAAAGACGCCACTAATGTTGTCGTGGTCATGGCTTCCGGCGCGGATGTCGTGCAGGCCACCGTGGAAAATCTGCTTGCCGGAGCCAATAACAGCGTCGGCGTGCTGGTTGTGCGGCTGTACCGGCCTTTCGCCGACGCGGATTTTATCAAGGCGCTGCCCGCAACGGTTAAAGTCATTACCGCGCTTGACCGCACCAAAGAACCCGGCGCGCAGGGCGAACCGCTGTATCAGGATATTTGCGCCGCTCTTTCCAAACACGGCAAATCCGGCATCAGGGTGCTGGGCGGCCGCTACGGCCTGAGCAGCAGGGAATTCACGCCCTGCATGGCGAAGGCGGTGTTTGAAAACGCCGTGTCGGCTGATCCCAAAAACGGGTTCACCGTAGGGATTAACGACGATGTCACCCACCTGAGCCTTTCCTATGATTCCTGCTGGAACATCGAGAAGGACAGCACTTTCCGGGCGCTGTTTTTCGGGCTGGGGTCGGACGGCACCGTCGGCGCCAACAAAAACACGATGAAGATCATCAGCGAGGAAACCGAAAACTATTCGCAGGGCTATTTCGAGTACGATTCCAAGAAAGCCGGTTCCAAGACGGTTTCGCATATCCGCTTCGGCAAAGAAATAATCCGCGCGCCCTATCTGATTACCAGCGCGAATTTCATCGGCGTGCACCAGTTCTCGTTCCTTGAGAAGTACGATATGCTGGGCAAAGCCGCGCAGAACGCGGTGGTGCTGATCAACACTCCGTTCGATCCCGCCGAAACCTGGGCCAATATGCCTGTCGAGGCGCAGAAGCAGATTGTGGAGAAGAAACTTAAAGTCTACGCGATCAACGCTTCCGAAATCGCCAGGGAAACCGGCATGGGCTCGCGGGTGAACGTCATAATGCAGACGGCATTTTTCGCTATCTCCGGCGTGCTGCCGAAAGACGAGGCGATCGCCGCGATCAAGCGCGCGATCAAGAAGACCTATTCCAGGAAAGGCGAGAATGTCGTCAAGATGAACTATGACGCGGTGGACGCCACCGTCGGCAAGATTGCCGAGGTTAAAGTCGGCGCGGCCGATTCGAAAAATCATGTCCGGCCTTCGGTTCCTGCGCATTCGCCAGAGTTTGTGAAGGAAGTTACCGGCGAAATAGTGGCGGGCCGCGGCGAGGATCTGCCTGTTTCCAAAATGCCGGTTGACGGCTCTTTTCCGACCGGCACCTCCCAGTACGAAAAACGCAATATCGCGCTTGAATGCCCCTCGTGGGATGCGGAAACCTGCATTCAGTGCGGCATCTGCTCGCTGGTGTGTCCGCACGCCGCGATCCGCATCAAGGCATATGACGGCGCGGAGCTTGCCAAAGCGCCCAGAGGTTTTAAATCGGCAGACGGCAAGGCCGACCTTAAGGGCCACAAAGTAACCGTTCAGGTCGCGGTGGAAGACTGCACCGGCTGCGGCGCCTGCGTTTTCAACTGCCCGGCCAAGAACAAAACCGACGCGACTAAAAAAGCGATCAACATGGCCGCGCAGATCCCCATGCGCGAAACCGAAATCGCCAATTTCGGGTTCTTCCTCGGCCTTAAAGACGCGGCGACTGCGGTCAAACGCGCCTCCATTAAAGGCAGCCAGCTCCAGAAACCGCTGTTTGAGTTCTCCGGCGCGTGCGCGGGCTGCGGCGAAACTCCTTACATCAAACTGCTCACCCAGCTGCACGGCGATCATCTGGCTATCGCCAACGCCACCGGCTGTTCCTCCATCTACGGCGGCAACCTGCCCACCACTCCCTATACCACACGGGATGACGGGAAGGGGCCGGTCTGGTCGAACTCGCTGTTTGAAGACAACGCGGAATTCGGGCTCGGCATGAAACTCGCCTACGAAAAACTCTACATCGAAGCGGTCGAGCAGATGGACGCGCTTGCCGCGACCGTGCTCAAGGGCAAGGAAACTCTTGTCGCGGAAATCAAATCCGCCAACCAGAAAGACGGCGCGGAACTTGAGAAACAGCGCGCCAGAATCACGGAACTTAACAAAACACTGGCCGCTTCCAGCGATGCCGGCGCAAAGCGTCTGCTTTCCATGTCCGATTACCTTATCTACAAATCGGTCTGGATACTGGGCGGTGACGGCTGGGCGTACGATATCGGTTACGGCGGGCTTGATCATGTGCTGGCTTCGGGCAAGAACGTGAAGATTCTTGTGCTGGATACCGAAGTTTATTCCAATACCGGCGGCCAGATGTCGAAATCCACGCCTCTGGGCGCGGTGGCGGCTTTTGCGGCCGGCGGGAAACGGATGCCGAAGAAAGACCTTGGCATGATCGCCATGACCTACGGCAACATCTACGTCGCGCAGATCGCGCTGGGGGCGAACTACAATCAGGCGGTGCAGGCGCTGGCCGAAGCGGAAGCTTATGACGGCCCCGCTCTGATTATCGCCTACTCCCATTGCATCGCGCACGGCATCGAAATGGGTTCCGGCATGAACGAGCAGAAGAAAGCGGTGCAGAGCGGCCGCTGGCCGCTGTTCCGGTTCAACCCGGCTCTGCGGGCGGAAGGCAGGAACCCGCTCAAGCTCGACAGCGGCGAAGCGACCATCAAGCTGGAGGATTTCATGATGGGCGAGAACCGCTTCCGCAGTCTTAAAACCATTGATCCCGTGGCGGCGGCGCAATTGCTCAAACAGGCCGAAGCGGAATACAAATGGCGGCTGAGCGTGTACAAACAGCTCGCCGCAATGAACTGCGAAGTGCCGCAGCCGGAGAAAGAAGCGGCTGCCGTTTAACAGTATTAAAGAGTGAAATGTTCCGGGCCGGGGCTTTTGCCCCGGCCCGGCATTTTATAAATCCCGCGCACAAAAATCCGGCGCTGGTCTGCGAATCATAATAGTGGCGATATGGCACAAGCCGCAAGAGGATCGTAAAATCGGGCCACTGCCAAACGGCCGGGGGCATTACTGGGCCTTTTGCCTCTTGTTGCAGACATACAGGAACAGTACCATATAATAAAGCGGCATTCGCTAAGGAGGTAGTTCAAATCATGACTAAAACCAGAATATTATTGGCGCTGTTTGTTTCGGCAGTTTGCGGGCTGTCTTTTGCGGCTGATGGAAATGTGTCGGGGGATTTGCGGGAGCTGTCCGCATCGGGGCCGAAGCTGAAATCAGACAGGCGGAGTAATAAGCTGGTGCCGGGCGGCCACGTCATATCGCCTGGCGGAAATATTGTGTGGATCAAGTCGCTTTCGGCCGATTATGTTTTTGTAGTATTCCGGGATGGTACGGTGAGGCGTTTCGGTATTGATGAGGTGCAGCCGGCCGTTGTTGAACCCGGCGAGTCGCTGAACGGTTTTACGGTGGCCGGCTATGTCATATCGCCCGGCGGGAACGTTGTGCGGGTCAAGGCGATTTCCAAAGATTATGTTGTCGGCATATTCCGGGATGGCACAGAGTGGTGTTTCGATGCCAAGGAAGTGCAGCCGGCTGTTGTTACACCCGGCGAGTCGCTGAACGGTTTTACGGTGGCCGGCTACGCCATGTCGCCCGGCGGGAACGCTGTGCGGGTCAAGGCGCTTTCCAAAG
>JAQVSV010000095.1 GCA_028700325.1 Elusimicrobiaceae bacterium
TATTCCATACGGGTTTTAGGTGTCATTATCCGCCCCTTGTGGAACTGTAAAACTGTCCCTACTTGGGTTAGATAGTAAATTGCGCAATGATATGCCCTATGGTAAGATTTTAGCTTGCGCAATACGCGCGGTTGACTTGAGTTAGCCTGAAAAGGTACCATTATACTTAAAATCTATACAATAGCAATGTTGCGGAGGCCGGCTTGGAACAGTTAATACATCCCGATATGGAGAAAATACTCATCAGCCGCGAGCAGATCCAGCAGCGGGTTGCCGATCTGGGCGCGCAGATTTCCCGCGATTATGCCGGGAAAACGCCAACTTTAGTCGGAGTGTTGCGCGGGTGCGTGCTGTTCCTTTCGGATCTGATGCAGCATATAAGCATAGACTGCCGGCTTGATTTCATCTGCCCGTCTTCTTATGCGGGCACCAAATCCACCGGGGTTGTGCGGCTGCTGCTGGATCTGCGCGAGCCTATAGAGGGGAAGGATGTCATCATCGTGGAAGATATTGTGGACAGCGGGCTCACGATGAGCTATCTGCTGGAAAATTTCAAGACCCGCAGGCCCAAATCCCTTTCCGTCTGCACGCTGCTTGACAAAACGGAATGCCGGACGAAAGAGGTGCCCATCAGCTACGCCGGCTTTAAAGTGGGGGACGAATTCGTGGTGGGCTACGGGCTGGATTACTGGGAGATTTACCGGAATCTGCCCTATATCGGAGTGCTCAAATCTTCAAGGATACGTGAATAGACATGTTCCCCAAACAAATGAAACGGAATGCGCCTAATCCGGCGCTGCAGATTTTTGTGTGGCTGGGCGCGATACTGGTTTTGCTGCTTGTTTACCAGCATATGCAGGGCGGCGCGGTGGAAAAGCAGCTGGCCTATTCGGAGTTTAAATCCAATCTCAAAGCCGGCAATGTGGAAAACGTGCGCCTGAGCCCGGAACTGATTACCGGCACGCTCAAGGAGAACGGGAAACCGCAGAAATTCCGCGCGGTCGCGGTGAAGGACGACAATCTGGTGTCCGAGCTGGAATCCGGCAACGTAAAGTTCGAAGGCACGACTGACAAAAGCTGGGTTACGTCAGTGCTGCTCAATCTCGGCTGGATAGCCATTTTCATATTCCTCTGGTGGTTCATGTTCCTGCGCGGCGCCGGGGGCGGGAAGCAGGCGATGAGTTTCGCCCGGTCGCGCGCCAAGCGGCAGGAAAACGGCAAAGGCGACGTGACTTTTAAAGACGTGGCCGGCTGCGACGAGGCCAAGGAAGAGCTGCAGGATGTCATTGAGTTTCTCAAGGATCCCAAGCGGTTCCGCAAGCTCGGAGGCAAACTGCCCAAAGGCGTGCTGCTGTACGGCACTCCGGGCACCGGCAAGACACTGCTCGCCAAAGCGGTCGCGGGCGAGGCGAAAGTGGCGTTTTTCAGTTCGTCCGGCTCGGAATTCGTGGAGATGTTCGTGGGCGTGGGCGCGTCGCGCGTGCGCGACCTGTTCGAGCAGGCCAAGAAAAACGCGCCTTCCATTCTGTTCATAGACGAACTGGATGCGGTTGGCCGCAGGCGGTTCGCCGGGATCGGAGGCGGGCATGACGAGCGCGAGCAGACGCTTAACCAGCTGCTGATAGAGCTGGACGGGTTTGAGTCGAATGAAGGCATTATCCTTATCGCTTCGACCAACCGGCCGGACGTGCTTGATCCCGCGCTGATGCGGCCGGGCCGGTTTGACCGGCATGTAAATGTGCCCATGCCTGATGTGAAGGGGCGCGAAGCCATTTTGAAGGTGCACGCCAAAAAAGTGCGGATTGATAAAAACGTCAATCTGGCGCTGATTGCCAGGCAGACTCCCGGGTTTGTGGGGGCGGATCTGGCCAACGTGGTCAACGAGGCGGCACTGCTGGCCGCGCGGCTTAACAAGGCCACCGTGCAGCTGGAACATTTTCAGGAAGCGATCGAGCGCGTTGTGGCGGGCCCTCAGCGCAAGAGCCGCGTGATCAGCGACCGGGAGAAGCGGATTATAGCCTACCACGAAAGCGGACACACGCTTATCGCCAAAATGATCAGCGGAGCGGACCGGGTGCATAAAGTGTCCATAATATCGCGCGGACCCGCCCTGGGCTACACTTTGCAGCTGCCGGAGGAGGACAAATATCTCACCTCCCGGACTGATCTTATCCGGCGGCTGTGCGTTCTGCTGGGCGGCCGCGCGGCGGAACAGCTTGTTTTCAATGAAACCACGTCCGGCGCGGCGGACGATATTTCCAAAGTGACGATGTACGCGCACCGCATGGTGGCGGAATTCGGCATGAGCGAGGCTATCGGCCCGATCGCGCTCCATAAAGAGGAGGGCGAGGTGTTTTTAGGCCGCGATCTCGCGCGGCAGCAGCAGTATTCCGAGGATACCGCCCGGCTGATAGACCGCGAACTGAAGCTGGTGGTGGATGAGTGTTACGACCGCGCGCTGAAAATACTTTCCGAAAACCGGGCCACGCTTGACGCGCTGAGCAAATGGCTGATAGAGCGCGAGGTGCTTGAGGCGGATGAGATCACCGCCATTATTGACAATCCTGCCATTGTTTTGCCGGAACGGGCCTCTCCCTCGGAACAGGCTGCCGAGCCGGCCGAACCGCAGGCCGAGAAGGACGCCGCCTGCGAGGAAGCAGCCCGTGAGGCGGGGGAAAATGAAGCCGAGGATGACGCGCAGGATGAAGACGAGGCCGGGGAGCTGGAAGATGTTCCGGCTGAAAAGACGCCGGCCGGCATTAAATCGGCGCAGGCGGATGACGCTGTGGTTAAAGCGGCTAAAAAGGACTGAACCCAATGGGAAAATTTTTCGGCACCGACGGTATCCGGGGTATAGCGTACGAGTTTCCGCTGACCGGAGAGTTTGTCGTCAGGGCCGGGTATGCGGCGGTAAAGGAAATCGTGCGCGAGCCGGGCGTGTTCAACCCGGGCGCGGACGGTTCCAACAGTATTCCCGCGGTGGTAATCGGTCGTGATTCGCGCCAGTCCGGGCGTGATATAACCGACTGGCTGGTGCGCGGCGTAACCGCCGCCGGCTGCCGGGTCATAGACGCTGGTGTGCTGACCACGCCGGCGGTTGCTTACCTTACCCCCAAACTGGAAGCGGTGTGCGGGATAGTGGTATCGGCGAGCCATAACCCGCCGGAGTTCAACGGCATAAAATTTTTCTCCTGGAAAGGCGCGAAGCTGCCGCCGCGGCTTGAGGAGCGGATAGAAGCGCGGCTGCGGGCCGGAACGCCGGTCCCCGGAGTGACGGCGGCGGAAACAAAAAAACTTTATTCGTTCCGGCCTGAACTGGCGGAGGAGTATCTTGAATTTCTTGTGAGCACGATGCCTCCGGAACTCAATCTGGCCGGCATGTCGCTTGTGATAGACTGCGCCAACGGCGCGGCCTATAAAATAGCCGGGCAGCTGTTTAAAAGGCTGGGCGCGCGGGTGCATGTCACGGGCAACAGGCCTGACGGCGGGAATATAAATGTCGGGTGCGGCTCCCTGCATCTTGAAAAAGTCTGTGCGCAGACCCGACGGCGCGGCGCGGACTGCGGGTTCGCGCTTGACGGCGATGCCGACCGCGTGCTTTTTTCCGACGAAACCGGCGCGCCGCTTGACGGCGACGATATTATCGCGCTTGCCGCGCATGAAATGCACGCCGCAGGCACGCTCCGCTGGGACCGGGTGGTGCTTACCGTCATGTCTAACTGCGGGCTGGCGCAGTGGCTTGAACGCGAGGGGATAGGAGCGGTGTCCGTTCCTGTGGGCGACAAATATGTAAGCGAAGCGCTGGAACTGGGGGATTTGAGCGTCGGGGGCGAGGCGTCCGGGCATATAATTTTCCGGGAATTCGCGCCGACGGGCGACGGGCTGCTTACCGCCGTGCAGGTGCTTTCGCTTCTGCGCCGCAGCGGCCGCAGGCTGAGCTGGTTTAAAAAACTGTGGACCCGCTATCCCACGCAGCTGCGCGCCGTGAAAGTTGAAACGAAGGTGCCGCTGGCCAAACTGGCCGGTTTTGAGGCGCGGGCGAGAGCGCTGGAAAAAGGGCTGGGCCCGGGCGGGCGGATTTTTATCCGTTATTCCGGCACGGAGCCCAAACTGCGGATTTTGGTGGAGGGGCCTGACCCGGGGCTGGTGACAGCCGCCGCCCGGGAGCTGGAAAATCTGTTCAAAGAGAAAGTAAAGGGGATTTTATGCCGATGAAACTGGGCGTTAATATTGATCATGTGGCCACTTTAAGGCAGGCGCGCGGGGCGGGCTATCCCGCGGTGGAAGCCGCCGCCGAACTGGCGTTGCAAAACGGCGGCGATTTCATCGTCGCGCATCTGCGCGGCGACCGCCGGCATATGCAGGACGGGGATATCAAGACGCTCGCGGCGAAACTGGGCGGCAAACTGCATCTGGAAATGGCCGGCACGGCGGAAATGGAGAAAATAGCGCTTAAATTCAGGCCGGGCTCCGTTTGCATCGTGCCGGAACGGAAAAGCGAGCTTACAACAAACGGCGGACTTTGCCTGGCCGGAAAACAGGGCCTGGAAACAGGGAAGCTGTCGGCCAGGCTGGTTAAAAAGGGGATCGGCGTGAGTTTGTTTATCGAGCCGGACCCCAATATTTTGCGCCAGGCCCACAAGCTGGGCGTAACGGCGGTTGAATTTTGCACGAAATCATACGCGGAGTCGCCCAGCCGGAAAGCGATGGCGCAACGGCTGGAGGAGCTGGCTCTGGCGGCGGTTATGGCGCGCGAGCTGGGGCTGGAGGCGCATGCGGGGCACGGGCTGGATTACGATAACGTGGCGCCGGTAGCCGGTATTGAGGATCTTGCCGCGCTTAACATAGGGTTTTCGATAATCGCGCGCGCTTTGAGCGCGGGCTTGCCGAGCGCGGTGCGCGAAATGAAGGAGCTGATGTCCTGATATGTGCGGAATAGTGGGGTATGTGGGTTCTGAAGACTGTGTGCCGGTTCTGTTGTCCGGGCTGAAGCGGCTTGAGTACCGCGGTTATGATTCGGCGGGGCTAGCCGTTATCGGATCAGCCGGTTTGCGGGTGATAAAAAACGAAGGCAAGGTGGCGGGGCTGCAGGCCCGGCTGCCGGCCAGCGGAATAAGCGGTTCGATCGGGATCGGGCACACCCGCTGGGCCACGCACGGCCGGCCGAGCGAGGAAAATTCTCATCCGCACACGTCGTGCGGGGGCGATATCGCGGTAGTGCATAACGGCATTATCGAAAATTATCTGCAGATAAAAGAGCGGCTGCTGGCGGCGGGGCATATCTTCCGGTCCGAAACGGATTCGGAAGTCGTGGCGCATCTTGTGGAGGAGAAATTCGCGCAGGCGCCCGGCGCGGACAGTGACGCGCGGTTTTTTGAAGCGGTGCGGCTGGCGGTCAGGGAACTGGAAGGCGCGTTCGCCATAGCCGTGGTGTGCGATGCCTGCCCCGGTCTGTTCATAGGCGCGCGGCGGCACAGCCCGCTGGTGGCGGGGATAGGGGACGGGGAGGCGTTTCTGGCGTCCGACGTGCCCGCGTTTATGGAGCATACCCGCAAGGCCGTGTTTTTGAAAGACGGCGAGATAGCCGTGCTGACCGCCGGGAAAGTAAAAATTTTTGATATGGACGGCAAGCCGGTTCCGGTTAAGGCGAATGTGATCAAATGGGACCGCGCGATGGCGGGAAAAGGCGGCTACAAGCATTTCATGCTTAAGGAAATTTACGATCAGCCGTTGTCCGTCGAGGAAACGCTGCTTGGCAGGCTGACTCTTGACGAAGCGACACTGAAAGGCGAATTCGGGCTGGATTACAAGGCCGCGCGCGCGATTACCCGCATTCACATAGTGGCGTGCGGCACCGCGTATCACGCCGGGCTGGTGGCGAAATACGCGATCGAGCATTTTGCGCGGATTGCGGCGGATATAGACGTGGCTTCGGAGTTCCGGTACCGCGAACCGGTTCTGGCTGCGGGGACGCTGATTCTTTCCGTCAGCCAGTCTGGCGAGACGGCGGACACGCTGGCCGCCGTGAGGACTTGCCGTGCGGCGGGTTTTAAGAGCCTGGCCATATGCAATGTGCTTGGGTCCACGCTTACGCGTGAAAGCGATTTCACCTGCTATACCCATTGCGGGCCGGAAATAAGCGTGGCGTCCACAAAGGCGTTCACGGCGCAGCTGGCGGCGCTGCTGGCGCTGGCGTTGCAGCTGGGCCGGGCGCGCGGCGCGCTGCCCGGGCCGGAAGGCGAGGCGCTTGCCGCCGAGCTGATGCGGTTGCCGCGGCTTATGGAAAAAACCGTCAGTCTGGACAAAAATATCGCCGAAGTGGCCAGAAAAATCTGCAGGAAAGGCAGTTATCTTTTTCTGGGCCGCAATTCCAATTTCCCGATCGCGCTTGAGGGCGCGCTTAAATTAAAGGAAGTTTCCTATGTGCACGCCGAGGCGTTTGCCGGGGGCGAGATGAAGCATGGCCCGATCGCGATCATAGACGAGGGGATGCCCGTTTTCGGAATCGCGGTTCATGCCGCCACTTTTGACAAAATGCTTTCCAATCTGCATGAAGCGGTGGCGCGCGGCGCGCGTGTAATAGGCATAATGACCGAGGGCATTCCGGCCGGCGGCCAGCTGGCGGCCCGGTTTGACGTGCCGAAGGTCAACGAGTATTTTTCTCCGCTTTTGACTGTCATTCCGCTTCAGTTTTTCGCGTACCATATAGCGGTGCTGCGCGGCTGCGAAATTGACCAGCCGCGTAATTTGGCAAAAAGCGTCACTGTTGAATAAGAGAGCTGCAAATGCTTTGTGTGTGCCGGCTTGCCGGCGCAAGTAGTCCCGCAGAGGTGCGGTTGCCTGCCTTGCGGGGGGTGCCTGCGGAAGTGGAAGCGGAGGTTATATGTTCATTCTTACACCTGAGAGTGTAGGAGAATTCATACCGCCCCGGAAAAAGGACGGCTGCAAGCGCGATTTCGGACGCGTGCTTGT
>JAQVSV010000096.1 GCA_028700325.1 Elusimicrobiaceae bacterium
GCGAACAGCCCCGCAACGCCAAACAGCCCGAGATAGGAAGCGAACAGCACTCCCTCGTCGGGCCGGCCGACAAGGGTCACCGTAACGGGATAAGCCGCCGTCAGGGCAAGCGCGGTCCAGATGACAGTAGCCCCGGCCAGAAATTTCGCCGCGACAATCCGCCCTCTTGAAACCGGGAGAGCCGCCAGCAGTTCGGCGGTACCGCTTTTGGCCTCCTCCGCAAACAGGCGCATTGTAACCGCCGGCACAAAAAAAGTCAGCATTAACGGAGCGATTGACATAAACGGCTGGATATCCGACCGGTTCCGTATAAAAAGCTGTGAACCGAAAATATACCCGCACACCAGCAGGAACGCGGCAATCACTATATAGGCCATGGGGGAAGAAAAATACGCCGCCGTTTCCCGGCTGTAGAGGACCGCGACGGAACGCAAAGCGGCGCCAAACCGGCCGTTGCCGCTCATGAAGTAAGGCTCCTGAAAACATCCTCCAGCGAGGAGGCTTCTTTCTTCAGCTCCAGCACCGGCCAGCCGTTTTCAACGGAGGCGGAGTAAACCGCGCGCCGGAGATCATTGCCCGGCGCGCTGACGGTAAACCGTGTTTCGCCGCCCGACCGCGCGCTTTCACAGCGCGTTACGCCCGCCAGCGCCGACAGCCGGGCGCGGACAGCCGCTTCATCAATATCTCCGCACAGCGTGAGCGCGCAGGACTCTTCTCCGCCCAGCACCTTTGCCGCAGGACCCTGCGCGACCAGCCGGCCGCGCGCGATGACAAGCAGTTCGTCGCAAACGCGGCGCGCCTCCTCCAGCATGTGCGTGGAAAACAGAATGGTCTTTTCACGCCCGAGTTCCCGGATCAGCATACGCACGCCCTCAGCCTGATTGGGGTCCAGCCCGCCGGTCGGCTCATCCAGAAACAGCACAGGCGGATCATGCACTATTGCGTTGGCCAGGCCCGTGCGCTGGCGGTAGCCTCTGGAAAGCTCGCCGATATCCCTGCCGATCACTTCGCCCAGCCCGCACCGCTCGACCGCGTTTTTTACCGCCCGATCCAGTTTCTGACCGGCCAGGCCGCGCACGGCGCCGTTATACAAAAGATAGTCAGCCACTTCCATGTCTTCATAAAGCGGGTTGTTTTCCGGCAGATATCCTATCACCGCTTTTGTTTCCAAAGGATGCAGTTCGGTGTTCAGCCCGTTGATAAAAAGCGCTCCCTCGCTCGGCGCAAGAAACCCGATGAACGCCTTTATGGTAGTGGTTTTGCCCGCGCCGTTGGGGCCGAGGAACCCGGCTATTTTGCCTTTTCCGACCGCGAATGAAACGCCGTCCACGGCGCGCACGGCGCCGTAACTGCGTCGGAAATCGGCGGCCCGGATCATGAGACTGTCCTTTCCGCGCGGGTTTGTATCACGCCCAGAAACCGTTTCAGATGCTCCACCGTGTCCTCATTGCCAAGGCGGTTGTGCTGGAAAATAAGATTCCCGATCGTAAGCGACAGCATATACGCCGAATCCGCCGGATCAAGAAAATAATCCTCCCACGCCATCATGCGGGAACGCACATACCGCAGGCAGTCGTGCCGGCTGATGATTTTGCCTTTGAGCGAAGGCGCTATGAAAATCCTGTTGCCCGGCGTGTGCAGCTGCACGATAACCATGCCCGGCAGATGTGTGCCGTAGGACGGAATCCCCATTTTTTCCGCCACCAGTATGAACTGCGAGCTTAACGCCAGCGAAGTGCCCTGCTTCGATTCCAGCACGCTCGACAGATACATCGCCTGCGGCAGGGCGCGCCCCTCCGGCGCCACGGTAAAGCCTTTTTCTTCAAACAGCGCTTTGTTGAAAAGCGCGAGAAACGAAGCGAGATCGGTCGCCGGTTTGGCGTAACCGGCGGTGAATTCGGCGAGCGAGTCTATCTTGCCGGTAAACTCCGCCAGCGAGAGCCTGGGCTCGAAAAATTTCGACAGCAGAAACAGCCCTTCCTCCAGGTCCGGCTCGCCTGCCCGCGTGAAGATATTGCGGAACATCTGCAGAATCATTTCCGCGCGCACCGCCATCAGCAGCCGCCCCACGCAATCGGGCGTGTCGTGAAACTCCCGCCCGATAATAGTGTCCACCCGCTCTGGATCGCACCGGATAATTTCCGCCAGCCGCGCGGTTAGTTTTTCCGCGTTGGAATTATCCTCGTTGGCAATGAGATCAATGAGCGCCTTTATCTCGCTGTCGGGCAGTTGCTTTGGTTTCTTGACTGACATGCTGACCCCGTTATTTCAGTGCGCGTTTATTTCGGACAGAACCGCGTCGTATGTGTACGGCTTTGAAACGCCTTTTTTGGCGGAAACGGCAGAATCCCAGAAATCAGGCCGGGAAAGAACGACTTTGTAATCTTTCAGAGCTGCTTCGCGCTCACCCAGGACATCATACACCTGCCCGCGGCGCAGATAACAGAAAGTCACCCAGCCCTTGTCTTTGTAAGGTGTATTGTCTATGCCCTGATTGAACATGGAAATCGCCTGGCCGAACTGCATTTTGGCCACATGCCCGTCCCCTACCGCCAGAAAAAAGAGCGCGGCCTGCTGACTTAACGGGTGTTCCTCCAGAGCCGGCAGCATGGCGATAAACCTGCTGCCCTGCGTTATGGTGTATTCCCAGTCATTCATGTTGAAATGGGTGGCGAAATCCACAAACTGGAAAAACACATTGTCCTTGTCCTTGTTCTGAAGCTCTGCGCACATCCGGGCGGCTTTCTTATAGTCCTTTTCAAACTGCACGAGAATGCTGATATAAAACAGTTCCGCCTCGGTATTGAAGAACCGGCCGTTTTTTATGCCGGACTCAAGCTCCTGTTTCCCGCGGGTTTTGTCGCCCCGCACAAAAAGCAGGGACGGCAGCCTGAGGAACCCGGGTATTGAAGCGGCGTAATAATCGTAAATCCCCAGCCCCACATAAGCGTCATAAATACCAGGATTGAGTTTAAGCGCGCGCTGCAGATACTTCCGGCCCTTCTTGCCTTTTACGAACGCGCTCCACCAGCTGCGCTCCACGGCATACCAGCGCGCCATCAGGCCATAGGCGGTGCCCATGATAAACGAAGCGGAAGCCTCGTCGCCGCCGCTGTCAATCCAGCTGTCGCTCAGCGTCACGGCTTTGTTGGCGTAACTTAAAAATTCCGTTTCAAAAGCGCCGGTGTCCTGCCCGGTTTTGTCATAATTCTGGGAAAACTTCCACCAGTTGAGCGCGGCAAGCGCCAGATAGCCGGCGGGATGAGTCGGCGAAGATACTATAAGCGATTGAAATTCCGTTTGCGCGCCGTCAAAATCCAGCCTGTACATTTTCTGGATACCGGCCAGCCATCTGGTGTCAATATCCTCGCCAAGACTGAACACGCCCGTGGAGGCGCAGAACGCCGGCATTTGCGCCAGCAACAGCACACAGGCCAGAAACATTTTTTTCTTCATATTCATATCCGGTTATATTATATTATACTGTTTCATGCAGCGGATCAATATAGCGCGGCACAAGCCGCCGGAACGCGCAGCATGGTAATCTATGGAAAAAACCGCCTTTGACGGGTTTGCCCTGGCAGCCGGACTCTGCCTTGCGGAGGAAAACGGTAAAGTTTCCTGCCAGGCCTGCGCGCACGCCTGCGTTATCGCCGACGGAGCCCGGGGAGTCTGCGGCGCACGCTTTAACAGCAACGGAACACTGCATGCGCCGAGCGGCTATGTGGCGGCCCTGGCAGCCGATCCGGTGGAAAAAAAACCTTTCTATCATTTTCATCCGGGCGCGCTCACGCTGTCGTTCGGTATGCCGGGCTGTAACTTCTCCTGCCGGTTCTGCCAGAATCACGAACTTTCCCAGAACCTGCGCGCCGGCGGCCCGGATCTGCCGGTTTCAGCGGTCACGCCTGAAAAAATTGCCGGCGCGGCTGTTTCTGCCGGCGCGGCGATAATCGTTTCCACCTACAATGAACCGTTCATCTCCTGCGAATGGGGAAAAGAAGTCTTCATCGCCGCGCGCGCAAAGGGACTGAAAACCGCGTTCGTGTCAAACGGGTTCGCGTCCGAAAAATCCGCCCGTTACATAATGCCGTTTCTTGACGCCTGCAACATAGACCTGAAATGTTTCAGCGACAGAACTTACCGGGAAATCATCGGCGGGCGGCTGGAACCGGTGCTCGACACCATCCGGCTGATGTGGGAAGCCGGGGTCTGGGTGGAGGTAACCACGCTGGTCATACCGGACCTGAACGACAGCGACGCCGAACTGGCACAAACCGCCGGATTCTGCGCCGGCATTTCACCCGAAATGCCCTGGCATGTTACGGCATTTCACCCGGCTTGCAATATGCGTGATAAAGGCCGCACTCCCGCCGCGACACTGGCGCGCGCCGCCGGGATCGGGCGCAAAGCCGGGCTGAAGTATGTGTACACCGGAAATATTGCCGGCGGACAGCAGGACACCCTCTGCCCGCATTGCCATGCGCGCGCTATTGAGCGCGACGGGTTCGCCGTTGTTTCCCGCGCGGTAACGGCCGGCGGCTGCTGCGCCGCCTGCGGCGGGAATATCGCCGGCAGGTTCAGTCCAGTTTGATTTTATTGAAAAGGTTGTCCGCTTCCGGCACGCGCAAAGCCGCCGCGATGCCAAGCGCAAAAGCCAGTACCGGCGGCAATGCGGCGAGAAAAACGCTGGAAAAGGAAAGCGTGCCCGCCAGTTGAAAGGCCAGGAAACACGGCAGCACAAGCGTAACCGCCGCCAGAGCGAGCTTATCCGTCAGCTCTTTCGGATGCAGCATCCGCAGCGCGAACAGCATCAGATAATACCCGCCCGCCACATTCAGCATGGTAACAACGGCAAACGCCAGTTTGTCATAAGTGCTGCGCTGCGAACGGAAAAGCCGCGAACCGGCGGTGTGCAGCAGATATCTGCTCAATAGCCACTGCGCGGCCACGACAATCAGCAGTTCCACGAATAGAAACAGCGAAACCAGCCCGGCGGTCAGCATCGAAGTCAGAAAAAAATGATTTTCGATCCGCGCTAAAAATTCCCTGAACACCGCCGCCATGGACGGGCTTGCCGCCGTCATCCGGGGCTGGCCCGGCGCAACCGCGCCGCCGGCCGGGCGGAAGTTTTTTTTATCGCGCGCTTTGGTCATAAGCTGCTCCGTGCGGGTTACAGATATTCGAATAATTCCAGAGTGTCTTTTCGGTTTCGCCAGTCGGGCGTATGTTTTACAAACAGTTCCAGCCGGACAGGCCGGCCCAGAAATTTCTCGATTTCCGGCGTGCTGTTTTCCCGCAGCTGTTTGATCATCTTGCCGCCTTTGCCCACGATAATTCCTTTCTGCGTGTCGCGTTCGACATGAATAACCGCGCGGATATGGTCGGGGCCGTTTCTGCGTTCATGAAATTCCTCTATTTCAACGGCGCAGGAGTAAGGAATTTCCTCGCTGAACAAATGAAAAATCTGCTCGCGGATGAATTCGGCCGCATAGAACCGTTCCCAGCGGTCGGTCCACTGTCCGTCCGGGAAATAATGCGGATGAGGCGGCAGCGCGTCAAGCAATGTGCGCCTGAGGTTTTTCAGGCCCGCGCCGGTTTTGGCCGACACGAAAAAAGTACCGGCGATTTTCAGGTGCGGCTTCAGCCCCTCGACCGCGCTTTCCGCCGCGCTTTTATTGCTGGCGGTGTCGGTTTTATTGACAGCCAGATAAACCGGCCGATCACACCGGGCCACCAGCTCGGCCAGCTTCAGCTCCTCCGGCAGAGGAGGGCGCGGTTCCGTAACGAACAGAATGATATCGGAGTCATCATCGCAGGCCTGCCTTACATTGCGCACCATCGTGCGCTGAAGGCCGTACTCCGGATTGAGAAAACCGGGAGTATCCACAAACACGCCCTGCGCGGCGCCGTCCTCAACTATGGCGGTTATGTTCTGCCGCGTCGTCTGCGGCTTGGTCGAAATTATTGACAGCTTCCCGCCCGCAAGGAAATTAAGCAGCGATGATTTTCCCACGTTCGGCAAGCCCGTTATGGCTACGAATCCTGCTTTGGCAGTTACGACCTCTGGCATCGGTTCTCCCTAAATGAAACCGGCCCGGTTTGAAACCGGGCCGGTAAAAGTCGCTAGCCTTTGGTTTCAACCCAGAGGCATAAACCGGTAGACTTGTCCAGCTTGCGTGTCTTGGGCGAACCGATCAGCTCCTGAATAAACACTTCGGAAACAAAAACCTTCGTGCCCGCCAGCAGATGCCCGCCTTCAACCGCGCCGCCTGGCTTGCCCAGCACGATATGCGCGTGCACCATCGGTCTGTCTTCTTTCAGGCTGATATTGCCGGTGAGGCTGAGCACTTCGGTATACTCCTCGCATTTCTTTTTGAGAAAAACCTTTTTCCTGGGGTCAAACACGCCGTATGCGCAAGTCATCATGGAACCCATGCCGGTTATAGTGCCGCATTTGATCTGGTTTTCGGTGCAGAAATCTTCGAGCGCGGCCAGCAAATCGTCGCCTTTGCTGATTTTAAACAAGTATGCCCGCCCTGTAAGATACGGTTTGTCTGACATTTTATCTCCCCTTTTCCGCCGACACTGCCACGGACGATCGTTTGATTTGCCTGTCTTTTCGCAAAGGTCTTGAAACCGGTCACTTACACTGCTGCGGCAACAAGTTTCCCACTAATGGGAAATTCATAAACAGAACCTCACGGTCCCATTATATCACATTCGGCGAGGCGTGTCATTATTGCGTATTGCGCAAGCTAAAATCTTACCATAGGGCATATCATTGCGCAATTTACTATCTAACCCAAGTAGGGACAGTTTTACAGTTCCACAAGGGGCGGATAATGACACCTAAAACCCGTATGGAATA